>JBASJO010000439.1:0-2548 GCA_049655365.1 Rhodoferax sp.
GGGTAACTCCGTGTCTTTGACCTCTAACAATGTTTACCGTAAGGAAAACCTTTCCGTTAAAATATGATTAATCCTTCGCCTAAGGCCTTGGGTTGTGGCATCGCCTCAGTCGCCATAAGACTGGGGCATTTTTATTTTTGGCCCCGGCGTTCGACCACATTGGCACCACGTCGAATTCGATCAAGATAGTTTTGATCGGCAGGAAATGCCGTGATGAAGACGAAGTCATATCCTGCCTCTTCGCAGGGTTCCAGCACCACCACATAGCGGTTTTCCAGCACGATCAGGCTGCGTCTGCGCTTCATGCGGCCGCGATTATCTTGCCGTGTTTGCGCCAGGACATCAATACGCACGCCCTCACCCGCCAGCGCCAGCTTGATCCACCGAATGCGCTGCAGCCGGGCGATAGACAATGGCACGTCGTGCACGCCTGCCGACAGACGGTAGTTGGTTGCCTCTGAAAAAGCATGCCCAAAAGATGGGCCGTGAAAGCGAATACGGCGACCAGCCCAATCGCGCACCTCTGCCCGGACATATTCAGCAATGTAAATCTGACGGTATGCGGCCTGTAGCTTGACATCGTCGTCAATCTGCAAAACGCACAAAGCCCAACCCGGATCAGCCACGCACACTCCCGTCAAAGCAGAAAATGTTCACTTTCTGCGCGGTACGCGGTGTGCCCCTTGACAGCGTGCCCAGTCCAGCGGATTCGGCCAGCAAGTCCACCACCCTGAGCTTTGCGCCGCTGGCACCCAAGCCATTCCATGCGTAACCAACAGCCCCGATCAGCACGTCTGCGAGCCCAATCAGGGGCAAGTTGGATGACGTTACAGGCTCCAGACATGCAATGCCCGCATGGTCACGCAACTTGTTAGTCAAAATCTTGGCGAGGTCGTGGAATCGATGCTGCGTCTGGTTTTGCTGCCAATCCAGGTAGATGTGATACGTCTGCCCCTTCTCCAGCCAGTGCACCAGCATCTGGTAATAAAGCTTGTAGAAACCCAGCTCTGCATCACCCCCATTGAATTTGTCATGGTCCAGTTTGTTGCGGTCTGCCACTATGCAGCGGAATGACAAATCAGGCGTGTTTGCAAACAGGTCAAGCAGTTCTTCATAAAACTCAGCCTTGTTTGGCGAGACCCGCTTCCAGCCCAACTCACCGTGTGCGTTGTGGCGGGCTTGCATGCGGTGAATTTGACCGACCAGATCGTGCTTGCGCTCACGCGGGCAGCGCACGCCGCCAATCACCATGAACGGCTGGGTGGGGTCGGACGTGTGGCGGCTTTCGTCGCAGTAGATGTTGAAGTCGGTCATACCGCGATGCCCTTCGCTGAACGGTTTCTGATTTTCTGCTGAATGAATCGCTCTGTTTTACTTTCTAAAGAATGAAAGCTCTCGGTGAACTCACCCAGTTTGGAATGGCAACTATCGCAATGAAACGCGATCCGGTCTACAGCCGCATATGCGCTGGCGTCTTGCCAAAAAACTTGGTAATCGCAGTGCGGACAAAACGTTGTAAGCCTTTGAATTCGGCCAATTGAAGAGTAAGACCATCGCCAACGCAGCCCAAAAAAGTTGTCTTCGGCGTATCTATGCCACTCTGGTATCGATGCAGGCGTCGGTCGAACCATTTGCCAAACCAGCATCACGCTAACAACAAGGGTTGGCAATGCCATCAAAGCAAGCAAACCAACGACCCAATGGGAAATCGGTGAAGTCGAGACAAGAAAAAACCAGGCATCTTTGCCTCCCTGAACAATTGCAGGCCACCATCCTGCCAAATAGCTCCAGAGGCCACCCATGCCAGCAGCTATGACGCTCGCCCATACGGGATCTTTCCAAATTCGCTTCAGCATAGTTGGTCTCTTTCCGAAAACGCCTTCGCCAATGTTGCTTGGCGCAATGCCTGCGAACGCTTGAGGTTGGCATCGACTTCAGTTTCAACGCTGCGAATAAGAGTCAGACGACGGTCAACTTCGGCGACGATGCGAACTTGCTCAGCTATTGGCGGCAACGGGACAGCAACCGAGCGAACCAAACTCAAATTGAGATTCGTTTGAACCCCACCGGAAGCCACCTTTCGCATTTCCTCGTAATTGAGTTCGAGAAAGTGGCGAAGATAGGCGCGGACTTGATCGTTGACTTGCAATGCGGCGAGGGCTTGATTCGTCGTTGCGGGAATCCGAAGTTCCGCGCATTTGCCACGGGTTTTGCCCTCACCATACATGGCGACCAGTAACGTACCGACTGGGTAGAGGGTCAGATTGGTTTCGGCAAGCGCACGCTGAGTCACAAACTCCGATGCCACATCAACATAGTCGCCGTTGGCCACGCCACTTGTTACCCATGGCACGTCCCCATCTACCCAAAATTCAATCTTGCTGCGGTTGGGGGTTGCACCAGTTCCCACTTCAGCCAATTGATCAATTGACGACCAACACCAGCCCTCGGGAAGTTCTGATACATCCCGTTCAGGCGCGTCTGGCGTTCTGAACTTGCCCCGACCACTCCAACTGTTGCGCCGTGCCTCAAGAATCTGCTGCAAAAG
>JBASJO010000440.1:0-2356 GCA_049655365.1 Rhodoferax sp.
GCCGGCAACACGCGGCGCAATGGCAGCACGATCCAGTCGGTCAGCGCAAAGACAAAGCGCCCCAGCGGGTTGCCCGAGCGTGCCGACATCGGGATGCGCAGGAACTGCATGTACAGCCGCAGCAAACAGGCACCGCCAACAACGCCAACCACAACCTCTAGCAACAGGGAAATTATCTGATAAAGCATGGCATCACTGCAGGGTTGAGAAGTAGCGGCAATGATAACGACAGACGCGCTAGCTCTTAAAATCTGATGTTCTGTCCAAACCGCCTATTGTTATGCTGCCCGCCTGCTGGCTTGAACGCAGCTTTTATGAATTGCCCACATGTCTGACCACACTACCGCCCCCTCACTCAATCCCGTCCCGCAGGATGAAAACCAGTTAATCCTGGAGCGGCGCGAAAAGCTCAAGGCCCTGCGCCAAGCGCAGCGCGAGGGCAAGGGCGTTGCCTTCCCGAATGACTTCAAGCCCGCCGACCATGCCGTCGACCTGTTCGCCGCGCACGTTGGGCAGACACCCGAGGGCCTGATTGAGCAGGGTGCAAAGGCCAAAGTGGCGGGGCGCATGATGCTCAAGCGTGTCATGGGCAAGGCCAGCTTTGCCACCTTGCAGGACAGCACCGGGCGCATCCAGATCTACATCAAGGGGGAAGACGTGGGGG
Organism: Rhodoferax sp.; assembly: GCA_049655365.1. Taxonomy (GTDB): domain Bacteria; phylum Pseudomonadota; class Gammaproteobacteria; order Burkholderiales; family Burkholderiaceae_C; genus Rhodoferax. Next base: position 665 of record JBASJO010000440.1, read on the forward strand.
CCGAGGTCTACGCCGCCTTCAAGCACTGGGACTTGGGTGACATCGTGGCCGCCGAAGGCCTGGTCTTCAAGACCAAGACCGGCGAGCTCTCCATTCACGCCAGTAGCATCCGCCTGCTGACCAAAAGCCTGCGCCCGATGCCCGACAAGTTTCACGGCATGGCCGACCAGGAGATCAAATACCGCCAGCGTTACGTGGACCTGATGACCGACGAAGACACCCGCAAGCGCTTCGTGGCGCGCAGCCGAGCGGTCAGCGGTATTCGGGAATTCATGGTGGCGCACAACTTCCTCGAAGTTGAAACACCCATGCTGCACCCGATCCCGGGGGGCGCCAACGCCAAGCCCTTCACCACGCACCACAATGCGCTGGACCAGCAGATGTTTTTGCGCATTGCACCCGAGCTCTATCTCAAGCGCCTGATCGTCGGCGGCTTCGATCGCGTGTTCGAGATCAACCGCAGCTTCCGCAACGAAGGCATCAGCGTGCGGCACAACCCTGAATTCACCATGATGGAGTTCTATGCGGCGTACTGGGACTACCAGGACCTGATGACCTTCACCGAAGCCCTGATCCGCGATGCCGCGCGCAAGGCGGTCGACTCGCTGCACCTGAGCTACGGCGGCAGGGCCGTCGATCTGTCCAAGCCGTTCGAACGCCTGACCATCCATGAGGCCATCTGCAAGTACACCGACGCATCGGACCTCCTGGACGAGTCGAACCCTGGCTTGGGCATGAAAGTGGATAACGCCGACTGGCTCATCAACGCACTGCGCAAACTGGGCCTGACCGAGGCCAAAAACAAGCTCTCCAGCCGTTCGCTGCCCAGCCTCCAGGTCATGTACTTTGAGGAAACCGTGGAAGAAAAGCTGTGGCAACCCACCTTCATCTGCGAACACCCGGTGGAAATCTCGCCGCTGGCGCGCGCCAGCGACCACAAGCCGGGCGTGACCGAGCGCTTTGAGCTCTACATCACGGGCCGCGAATTCGGCAATGGCTTCTCGGAGTTGAATGACGCAGAAGAACAGGCGGCCCGCTTCCAGGCCCAGGTGGCGGCCAAGGACGACGGCGACGACGAAGCCATGTACTACGACCACGACTTCATTCGTGCCCTGGAGTACGGCATGCCGCCCACCGGCGGCTGTGGTGTCGGCCTGGACCGACTCATGATGCTGCTGACCGACAGCAGCAGCATTCGTGACGTCATCCTGTTCCCGGCCCTGCGCCGCGAAGCCTGAGAAACTTTTCCATGCCGCAAGCCCCTTGGCCTTACCCACGCTGGATCGCCCACCGCGGTGCTGGCAAACTGGCCCCGGAAAACACCCTGGCGGCCTTTCGGCTCGGGGCCAGCCATGGTTACCGCATGTTCGAGTGCGATGTCAAACTGAGCAGTGACGGCGTGCCCTTTTTGCTGCACGATGACAGCCTGACCCACACCACCAATGCCTCGGAAAAGCTGGGGGCCAACAGCGATCTGATCGGCGGCAACCATCCCTGGGGCGTGCTGGCCCAGTTCGATGCCGGCAGTTGGCATTCACGCTCCTTTGCTGGAGAACCCTTGCCCACTCTGGAAGCCATTGCCCGCTACTGCCTGCGCAATGCGTATTGCCTGAACATCGAGCTCAAACCCACACCCGGCCTGGAGCGCCAGACCGGTGAGGTGGTGGCACGACATGCCACACGGTTGTGGCA
>JBASJO010000441.1:0-4766 GCA_049655365.1 Rhodoferax sp.
CCACGCGTTTGTAAAGTGCAGCCAAGGTGTCGGTCTGGGTCACGATGCCGAGCACTTTGCGGTCATCGTCCAGCACAGGAATGTGCGGCAAGTTGTGATCGAGCATCAGGCCAATCACCTCGGTGATGGGTGTGTCAAGCCGGGCGCTGGTCACCCCCGTGGACATGATCTGATGCACATACATGGCCCGTTTCGGTTTGACACCCGGCATGCGCTGCAGCATGCCTTGCAAGTGCATGGCCAGACCGGCCGCCGAGGTGTCGTCCATCTGACGCAAGAAATCAGCCACACTCAAAATGCCCACCAGCCTGTCGGCATGATCCAGCACCGGCAGGGCTTTGACTTTATGGTGCCGCAACCGGTTCCAGGCCAGCTCAATGTGGCTGTCGGTTCTGACCGTGATCACATCGCGCGACATCACGTCACCGCAAGCCAGGCCGATATGGCGCTCAAACGCGTGCGCCACTGCCAGGTTGTACAGCGACACCAGCTCGTCCTCCTGAATGTCGATAAAGGTGTTGAGCGCCGTGACGGCGCTGGCCAGGTCCTGGTGATCCAGGCCGCTGCGCTGCATGGGCGCCAAGTCCCGGGTGTTGTGCGTCTGCCCTTTATCGGGGTCGACCCGGTACGGGTAAGGCCGCCCCAACAACCAGGTGTTGATGAGCCAGGCAAACAGCAGCATCAAAAGCACATTGACAGCCACCAGACTCAGCGTCTGCAAGGTCTGGGCCGGGCCAACCGGGCCGTCCAGCACCATCAAAAGCACCAGGGCACCACCAGGTGGATGAATGCCATTGAATTTGATCATGAGCCAGACCGTGACGGCGACGGCCACCGCAGCGGCGAACACGGCATGGGGTATGAGATGGGTGCAGACCAGCCCCACCAGGACCGCAAAAAAATAACTGCTGATGACAGAGCGCGGCTGTGCCACCGGGCTGTGCGGCTGCACAAACAGAATCACCACGCTGGCACCGATGGGCGCAATCAGCCAGTCAGAATGCAGGGGCATGGCAAGCAGTGAAAAGCCGCACAACACAATGCCAAGCAAGGCCCCCAGACTGGACCGCCATTGCTCTGCGGCCGACATGGACGGCAAGCCATTGGACACCCAGGCCCGGGCCAAACCGGAAAACCGTGTCACCAACAATTTCATGTCGGGTTCAAACGGATGCGCCCGGCAGGCCGGGGACTCCCTGCAGTCGCCTGCTTTTTGGCAAGTCGACCACATTGACCACGGGAGCCACCAGATCGGCCAGTGTGGCGCCGTCCAGCACCGCCAGGAAACTCTGCGTGGCCTGATTCAACACGCCCTTGAGTCGGCAGTTCTGGTCCATCCGGCACTGGTTCAGGCTCGGCTCAAAACACTCGACCACAGAAAAGTCGGTCTCGGTCGCCCGCACGATGGTGCCAAGGCAAAGATCTTTCGCACGCAGCGCCAGGCGCAAGCCACCGCCGCGCCCACGCGTGGTTTCCAGCCAACCCCGGGCCGCAAGTTGCTGCACGATTTTGGTCAGGTGGCTGCGCGAAATGCCGTGGCTCTCGGCAATTTCGGTGATCGTTACCGGCTCGCTGCGGTCCTTGCTGGCCGCGCAGTACATCAGTACGCGCAAGGTGTAGTCGGTCCATTGGGTAAGGCGCATAGGTCAAACCAGGTTAAATCAAAGATGCATTCAATGTGTCTATTATCAGGATAAAATAATGTTCATATGAAATTCTTCTTTAAGCATGACGTGTAGACCAACTTCGCGACAGTCCGACATGGCGCAAAAGTGATGAAAAAGCCGCTCTCCCAAAAAGTGATTCCGATCATGCCCGCGCCCCTTGACGCCGGGGGAGATGGCGTTTTTTCGCTGACCGACGAGCCGGGCAAGATTTACCCGCGCAGCGTCGGCGGGTTTTTTAACCGCTTGCGCTGGGTCATGGTCTGGGTCACGCAACTGGTTTTTTACGGCATCCCCTGGCTGCAGTGGAACGAGCGCCAGGCGGTTTTGTTTGATTTGGCCGGCAGCCGGTTCTTTATTTTTGGCCTGGTACTGCACCCGCAGGACCTGATCTACCTGGCGGTCCTGCTGGTGCTGGCCGCACTGACGCTTTTTTTCTTTACCGCGGTGGCGGGTCGGCTCTGGTGTGGTTACGCCTGCCCGCAAACCGTCTACACCGAGATTTTTTTATGGCTGGAACGCGTCACCGAGGGTGACCGCCTGGCCCGGATGCGTCTGGACAACGCGCCCTGGGGCCTGGAAAAAATACTGCGCAAAGGCGCCAAGCAAGGCCTCTGGATTGGCCTGGCTTTGTTCACCGGATTTACCTTTGTGGGCTACTTCACGCCCATCCTTGACCTGGTGCAGGAACTGTGGGTGCTGTCATTTTCGCCCAGGGAATGGTTCTGGGTGCTGTTCTACGGCCTGGCCACGTATGGCAACGCGGGCTACTTGCGCGAACAAATCTGCAAGCACATGTGCCCCTATGCCCGCATTCAAAGCGCCCTGACCGACATGGACTCGATGGTCATTGCCTACGATGCGCAGCGGGGTGAGGCCCGCGGCTCACGGACGCGGGCTGCCGACCCCAAGGCGTTGGGCTTGGGTGACTGCATTGATTGCACGCTGTGTGTGCAGGTGTGTCCCACCGGCATCGACATTCGCAACGGGTTGCAAAACGAATGCATTGCCTGCGCAGCCTGCATTGACGTGTGCGACGAAGTCATGGACAAAATGAACTACCCCACCGGCCTGATCCGTTACTCATCGGGCAAGGGCATCGCTGAAAAATTGACATCCAAGCAGATGGTGAAGCGGGTCTGGCGCCCACGCGTGTGGGTTTACGGCGTGCTGTTTCTGGCAGTCGTGGCGATCTTTGTGGGCGGTTTGTCCAGCCGCAAGGGTTTTGCCGTCGACATCATCAAGGACCGCGGCACCATGGCGCGTGAGCTGGGCAATGGTGACGTTGAAAACATCTACCGCCTGAAAGTCATGAACACCACGGAGACCACGCAAACCTACACCGCCAGCGTGCAGGGCCTGCCGGGCTTGACCTTGACCACCGACCCGGTAATCACCGTGCCGGCTACCGGCATCGGCTCGCTCACCATCCGCCTGACCCTGCCCTATGAGGCGACACAGGCCCACCGTGGCAAGGCCAGCCCGATCCGCTTCCGGGTCGAAGCCAAGGGCCAGACCGTGGCCGTCGAAGAAAAATCCACCTTTTTGATCCCACGCTGAACCCCATGGCCAAGAAATTCCCTCTCCACCCCGCCAACCCGGAACGCATTTGCTGGGGTTGTGACCAGTTTTGCACCATTGCCGCGATGGCCTGCGCCAACGAGCGCTCACCGCATCCGGCCGAATTGTTTGGCGACGACTGGCTGGCCTGGGGCGAGCAGCAACTCGCACCTGGCAACCCGCCCACAGCAGCAAGCAACCCGACAGACAACCCCACGAGGCACCCCGCATGACACTCCCGATCCTCAACAACACCCCCACGCCGCCCGCACCTCAAGGCATGCCCTGGCTGCGGCTGGCTTTTCGTCCGTTCTATCTTGGGGCCGCCCTGCTGGCAGCCCTGATCGTGCCGCTCTGGGTGGCGGTCTTTCTGGGTGCCCTCCAATGGCAACCCGCACCGCAGCCGCTGCTTTGGCATGCCCATGAAATGCTGTTTGGTTTTGCCATCGCAGTCATCGTGGGTTTTCTGATGACCGCCGGCAAAAGCTGGACCGGTTTGCAAACCCCGCGCGGTCCGGCTTTGGGCGCCTTGTTTCTGCTCTGGCTCAGTGCCCGCGTGGCCTCGCTGGTAGCGCCTTATGCGGTATTTGCGGTGCTGGACCTGGCACTGTTGCCCATTGTGGGCTTGGTGTTTTTGCGCTTGCTGATCCAGTCACGCAACTGGCGCAATGTGCCGCTGGCGCTGATTTTGTTGTTGTTGACCGGGGTGAACCTGAGCTTCCATTTGGCGGTCAACGGCCAGATCGAGTTGGACCCGATGCGCAGCTTGTATGCCGCTTTGGGTTTTGTGGTCATCATTGAATGCGTGATGGCCGGCCGGGTGGTGCCCTTCTTCACCACCAGCGCCCTGCCGAACATCACAATCGTCACCCAGCCCTGGCTCGACCGCACGGCGCTGGCGGCTACCGTGCTTGGCATGGCACTGTGGGTGACCGGCTGGCACAGTGGCCTGGCCGCTGGGGCCCTGGCACTGGCGTTTGTGCTGAATCTGGTGCGCCAGTTGCGCTGGCACCCGCTGGCCACCCTGGGTCACCCCATTTTGTGGATCCTGCACGCGGCCCACCTTTGGCTGATTCTGGGTCTGGGCTTGCTGGCACTGGCGCAATTGGGCCTGGTCACGACATCACTCGGCGTGCATGCGCTGGGCGTAGGCGCCACCGGCGGCTTGATCCTCGGCATGATGACCCGCACTGCGCGCGGCCACACCGGCCGGCCCTTGGCGGCAGATGCGCCGGAGATGGCGATCTATGTGCTGATCATGCTGGCAGCCGCGCTGCGGGTGCTGATGCCCTGGCTGGTGCCGTCGCTCTACATCAGCAGCTTGCTGGCGTCAGCCGCCGCCTGGAGTGCCGCGTTCCTGATCTACCTGTGGCAATACACCTCTTGGTTGGTGAGTGAAAGGCCGGATGGGAAGGACGGTTGAATCTTCGACGTCTTTGCGTCAACGTAGAAGCCGGGTTTCGCCCCGGCAGGCGACTCACTTTTCTTTGCTTCGCCAAAGAAAAGTAAGCAAAAGAAAAGCGACCCTACTGTCTGCGACCC
>JBASJO010000442.1:0-4551 GCA_049655365.1 Rhodoferax sp.
TTCGGATCGGCGTTGCCACTGGTGCCGACATAACCGACCAGATCGCCGCGTTTCAGCGCCATCCCTTCCTGGACACCGTCAGCGTACCGGTCCAGGTGCGCGTAGTAATAAGCCAACTGCGCGCTGGTGTCGAATTGGTACAGCGTCAGACCGCCGAGTTTGCTGTTGAACAACTTGACAATTTTGCCGTCTGCCACCGCAAAAACTTGCGTTCCCTTGGGCGCCACAATGTCCATTGCTTCATGGCGACGCTCGGCGCCACGGGCCTGATTGAATGTGTCCTGGAGTGCGTTGGCCTTGATGCCCGCGACCGGAATCAGCAGCTGATTCTCCACCGGCACTACAGCGTCAGGTACCGATATCGCAGCGGCCGCCGACGGTGGTGCGGCGATGGGTTCGGACGCAGGCATTTCAATGGCGCTGGACGCTGGTTGGGCGTTATCGGCCATGGATACGCACGGGAGCGCTGGCGCCATGACTGCGCCGCGGTCCGCAACGATCACCACTGGCTGTTGTGAGCCCAGCCCCGCGTAGACATAGAGGCCAAGAGCGCCGAGCAGCGCGCCGATCAGAAACGTGAGGAACCACTGCATGGGGCCGCCTTACTTTTGCAACAGAACGTCGACACCGGTCGCGACCGCTTGCGCGAGGGCAGACGCGTCCCAGTTGGTCAGCCGGATGCAGCCGTGCGATTGGGTCTTGCCGATGGTGGCGGGTTCTGGCGTGCCGTGGATGCCGTAATGTGCTTTGGACAGGTCGATCCAGACCACACCAACCGGATTATTCGGACCGGCCGCAATTTTGGCCTTGGCTTCGCCCGGCTCGGCGTCCCAGAACAATTTCGGGTTGTAGTGAAACACCGGATTTCGCGCCACGCCATTGACTTTCCAGTCCCCCAAGGGCAGCGGATCATGTTTGCTGCCGGTTGTGACTGGAAACTGGGCGATGACCTTGCCGTCGGCGTCGACCACAGACAAAGTGCGGTCCGATTGATCGACGATGATTTTTGCCGCTTTTGGTAATTCACGAGTGTCGGCCACATTGGGCACCATGATTTCCTCGCCTGCACTGGTAAAACTTTTTCCGGGATTGAGCTGGTCGAGCAGTTTGGGACTGACGTGATATTTTTCGCTGAGCGCCTCTTTGGCCGAGCGGTAGCCAAGTTCCTTCAGCTTCGCCTTGTCCGTCCAGTCGGTCGGGATCGGATGAAACGGACCTGCAACATCCGCGTCCAGGATCGTGTAGGCCACCAGAACGGGTGCGGTGTCGGTATTCAACACGGCCCAGGTTGGCGCATCAACCATACCGGTGTCCTGCAAGCTGTTCGCCTTTTGGTAGCCGCTGATGGCATTGCGCAAATTCTGACCGTAGGCCGCGTCGATCTCGCCGGAGGAAAAACGGGCCCGGTCCAGCAACACTTGGGCGCGCAGCACGGCGCTGCCTTTCATTTTTGGCCCGATCAGCTGCGCGCGTTCAATTTCAGTGAGCGTGTTGGGGCTTAACAGCGGCGCTGCCAGGGTGACGGTGCTCGTTGCGCATGCCATGAGCACCGCAATAACATGTTGCATTTTCATGGTTGTTTCTTTGGGTTTGGTTCTGCCGCCCAGCCTACCAGCGGCTGGTGTGGGTTTCTGTGCGCTGGCGAACCGGGGATTCAAAGCGGGCGCCAGCGTGCGCAATCGCACAGATGACGGCAGGCGAACGCCATAGCATTCATCCCAGGGTCACCCACTGGCTCGCTTGCGAAGCAATTCGCTCAACTTCAAAGGAAAATCATCATGAACAAGAATCAAGTCAACGGCACTGTGAAAGATATCGCCGGCAAAGTCCAGGAGCAAGCCGGCAAGCTCGTAGGTAACAAGGAGCAGGAGGCCAAGGGTATTCACAAACAAGTCACGGGCAAAGCAGAAAAGCGGCTGGGCGATGCCAAAGAAATCGTCGAGGACGCAAAAGACGCTGTCAAAGACGCCGTGAAGCGTCTTTAAAAAATTTCCTGATGCTGCAAGCTGCCATGACACCACTTCATGTCGACGTTGCCATTGTGGGCGCCGGTACCGCCGGCATGAGTGCCTACCGGGCGGCCCGCGCTCGCACCGATTCGGTGTTGCTGATCGAAGGCGGCACTTATGGCACGACCTGCGCGCGTGTGGGTTGCATGCCCAGCAAATTGCTGATTGCCGCCGCCGAGGCCGCGCACCAGGCGCGCCATACCCAAGCCTTCGGGATACAGGTGCCAACGGTCACGGTGGACGGCGCTGCCGTCATGGCGCGGGTACAGCGCGAGCGCGACCGTTTTGTCGGCTTTGTGCTGGAAACGCTTGACGCCATGCCACCGGGTGACCGGTTGGCTGCCCGTGTCAGGTTCCAGGATGCCAACACACTGGTGACCGAGCATGGCCAGCTGATTCAGGCCAGGCGCATCGTCATCGCCACCGGCAGCACGCCGGTGCTGCCGCCGGTTCTGAAAGGGCTGGACGCGCGTTTGCTGACCAATGAAAATGTCTTTGACCTGCCCAACTTGCCGACCAGCCTGGCGGTGTTTGGCCCAGGTGTGCTGGGGCTGGAACTGGCCCAGGCCATGAGCCGTCTGGGGGTTCGGGTCAAGGTGTTTGGCGTGGGCGGCGGCATTGCCGGCATTCAGGATCCGGCCATCCGGGAGGATGCCAACCAGACTTTCAACAAAGAGTTTTATCTGGACGCCTCGGCACGGGTCGAGTTCGTCAGGGAAACGGCCACCGGGGTCGACGTTCACTACCTGCATCGCGACGGCGTTTGGCGAACCGAGGCCTTCGAACAGGTGCTGGCGGCGACCGGCCGGGCACCTGCGGTGGTCGGCCTTGGCCTGGAACACACGGGCTTGCCGTTGAACGACCGCGGCGTGCCGCTGTTTGACCGCTTCACGCTGCAGTGCGGTGACAGCACCATCTTTATTGCTGGCGACGCGAGCAATGACAGCCCGCTATTGCACGAGGCAGCCGACCAGGGGCGCATCGCTGGCGAGAATGCCGCGCGTTTCCCCGATGTACGACCTGGCCTGCGTCGCACGCCGCTGGCGGTGGTCTTCACCGATCCGCAAATTGCAGCGGTGGGTTTGAATCTGAAACAACTCAATGCGCAATTCAAGGATCGCTTTGCGGTGGGTGTCGTGTCCTTCGAGGACCAGGGCCGCAGCCGGGTCATGCTGCGCAACCAGGGCCTGCTGAAAGTCTACGGCGAGCAGGGCAGTGGCTTGTTCCTGGGGGCTGAAATGTTCGGCCCTGCGGCCGAGCACCTCGGGCACCTGTTGGCCTGGGCGGCGCAACAGCGCATGACCGTCTCCAGCATGCTGGACATGCCCTTTTATCATCCGGTCATCGAAGAGGGGGTGCGCACCGCCCTGCGCGACCTCAACCACAAGCTGCGCATCGGTCCTCAGGTGATCTCGCGCTGTATGGATTGCGGGCCAGGTGCCTGAGTTTGGCTTGAGCACCTGCTGGTGACCGCTATCATTGACAGCAATCACCTCCTGATCAATTTGAAAGTGGCTTCGATGAGAAAAATTTTGTTGGCTGTGGCGGGTCTGTTGGCATCGTCAGGCGGCATCGCAGAAACCCTGGGTGAGGTCAGCACCACCTTCAAGCTCCTGAGTCCCAACGACAAGATCGTCGTCGAGGTGTTCGATGACCCCGAGGTGCAAGGGGTGGCCTGCTATTTGTCGCACGCCAAAACAGGCGGTTACAAAGGTGCGCTGGGCCTGGCCGAAGACACGTCTGACGCCGCAGTGGCTTGCCGCCAGATCGGGCCCATTGCCTTCAAGGGCAAGATCGCAGCGCAGGACGAAGTGTTCAATGCACGCACCTCTTTCTTGTTCAAACAGGTACGCGTGGTGCGCATGGTCGACAGCAAGCGCAACACGCTGGTCTACCTGGTGTACTCCGACAAGCTGATTGATGGCAGCCCGAAAAACAGCGTGACGGCCGTTCCGGTGCCGGCCACACAACCAATACCATTGAAGTAAGGCGCGGCATTTCTGTCCATCACGGCACCTTGCGCCGCAACTATTGATTCGGCCCGGTAAAGTATGAACCGTTCGCCCTGAGCCTGTCGAAGGGCTTCGACGAGCTCAGCCCGAACGGAACTTAAAACATCATCGGGCCGGATCAGTAGGAGCGGCGGTTGATGGCGTAGCCTGCCACTTCGCCCCGGAACGGCATCAGCAGCATGCCGTCGAGTCGCGCGACTTCGCGCGGATCGGTGTGGCCGTGAATGCCGATGGTCATGCCCAATTGGCCAGCGCGCGGCTGCGCACGGTAGGTGCCAAACAGCCGATCCCACCAGGGCAGGTTGAAGCCAAAGTTGGAATTGGTCTCGTCCTCTTCGACCGAGTGGTGCACGCGGTGCATGTCGGGTGTGACGATGACCCAGCGCAACACGCGGTCCAGGCCAATAGGCAAGCGGATGTTGCCGTGGTTGAACATGGCTGCCGCATTGAGTACCACCTCGAAGATCACCACCGCCAGCACCGGCGGTCCGAGTACCGCGATGGTGGCGATCTTGATCAGCATGGACAGC
>JBASJO010000443.1:0-1679 GCA_049655365.1 Rhodoferax sp.
GCCCGGCCCCGGGTGGTCGCGGCGGCAGCCGTGGCGGCCGCGGCAACACCGCTGGCGCCGGCTTTGCTGGCGAAGCGCGCAAAACCAATGACGGCAACTATGGCAACACCGGCGGCGGTCGTGAAGCCGAGCCACGCAGCCACCTGAGTGCAGCCGAGCAGGCGGCACGCGGTCCGGGTCAACGCCAGGCCCGCGGTTACGGCGGCGGCAATGGCGGTGGCTACGGTGGCCCGGTCGATGCCAATGCCGGAGCCTCGCGTTCAGGTGCGGGCGGTCAGCCCGACCCGATGCGCACCAGCGTTGACATGATGACCGATCGCGGTCCACGTCGCGGTGGTTTTGGCGGCGGCAACAACCGCAACACCGGTGGCGGTGGTTTTGGTGGCGGCGGTGGCCGGCCGGGTGGTGGTGCTGGTCGCCCGGGCGGCAATCGCCCGCGCAATGCCAGTGGCACCCGCGGTCAGTCCGGCCGCTGAATTTTCGGCGTTGCTTAGCCGCGCACAAACAGGGTTTGCAGGGGCTCCGGCCCCGCCTGGCGACTCCAGTGACCGTGGCGCTGCGCATCAAAAGCTTCGCCTGCTGGCAGCAAGTCGGCCGAGTAGAAATGCTCGCCCGGTTTGAAAATGCGCGAGCTGCCGTCCTGCAAACCAATTTCCATCTGCCCCGCCAATATGAAAACCCATTGCGGGTCGGTGGTGCAATGGAAAGTGCTGCGAAAGCCCACCGGGCTATACCGCAACTGGTAACCCCCTGAGGGCATCAGGGCCGACAAAGCCGACTGCGGCGAGCCATGGTCGAGATGCAGCGTTTCTTCTTTGAAGCGCGCAAATCCGTCGGTGTCGGTGAATAAAATGATTTTTTTGAACTGGGTCATGTTGACTCCGTGATGAACTTGTGGCCGTGATTATTGCCTGCCCGGCCAAGGCGCAAACCACTTGAAAGAACCTAAACATGCGACTGCTGCACACCATGCTGCGCGTTGGCAACCTGCAACGTTCGATTGATTTTTATACTCAGGTACTGGGTATGACGCTGCTGCGCACCTCCGAGAATGTGGCGTACAAGTACACGCTGGCCTTTGTTGGTTATGGCAGCAACCCGGAACACGCTGAACTGGAGCTCACCTACAACTGGGGTGTGGACCACTACGAGTTGGGCACGGCGTACGGCCATATTGCGCTGGCGGTGCCCGATGCCGCAGCCGCCTGCGCCAAAATCAAGGCTGCTGGCGGCAAGGTCACGCGTGAAGCCGGCCCGGTCCAGGGCGGCAACACCGTGATTGCCTTTGTCACCGACCCGGACGGCTACAAGGTCGAACTGATCGAACAACCGCAGTCCGCATAAACGAATTGCAAGCCCAAGCCTAGCGCGCCTGACTTTTCAGATGGGCCGTTTCGGCTGCGAGGCGGGTGACGCGCCCCCAGTCGCCCTGCTCGGCCGTGCTGGCGGGTACCAGCCAGGAGCCGCCCACACAGACCACGTTCTTCAGGGCCAGGAAGTCGGGCGCGTTTTGCAGCGTGACGCCGCCGGTGGGGCAAAACCTGACATCAAAGAACGGCCCGCCCCAGGCCTTGAGCATGGCCACACCACCGGCCTGCACTGCAGGGAAAAACTTCAATTCGGTGAAACCGTCCTCGCAGGCGGCCATGATCTCGCTGCCGGTCGCCACGCCCGGCAAC
>JBASJO010000444.1:0-4497 GCA_049655365.1 Rhodoferax sp.
GCTGGTGGCCGCGCGGTTTGTGGCCCATGTGGTGTCGCGCACCTGGCCACTGCTGACCATCCGTTTGCTGCCGCATGTGGGTGATGTGGCAGGGTCCAAGTCCAAACCGCTGGCGGACCAGATCAGCCTGTTGGCCTTGTGCGCCGGTTTGCTCTGGTGTGGTCTGGCGCTGGCCCTGGTGGTCTATGTGCAGGCGGACACCGCTTACATTGCCATTCATGTGACCGACGAGGGTTTGCTGCAGGCCCTGATCAACGCGCTCCTGGCCTCCGGCCTCGCTTGGGCGGTGATGACGCGCTGGTTCTGGCGGCGCTTGGGCGGTTTCACCGGCGACTGCCTGGGGGCCACGCAGCAGGTTTGTGAAGTCGCCTTTTACCTCGGCTTGGGGTTGAGCCTGTGATCTGGCTGGTGCGCCATGCGCAGCCGCTGATTGCGCCCGGCGTTTGTTACGGTGCGCTGGATGTGCCTGCCGATGGGGATGCCACGCAGCAAGCGGCCCATGGTTTGGCGCAGCGTTTGCCACCCGGGGTACGGGTGCAGGTGTCGCCCTTGCTGCGTTGCCAGCAGCTGGCGCACGCCTTGCGGGAGTTGCGACCGGATCTGCGATTTGATACCGATGCACGGCTATCCGAGATGAACTTTGGTGCTTGGGAAGGCCAGCGCTGGGACGCCTTGCCGCCTGAAGTTTTTGATGCCTGGATAACTGATTTTTGGCGCTACAAGGTGGGGGGCGGTGAATGTGTGGCCGATTTCATGGGCCGGGTCGCTGAGGTGTGGGATGCGGCGGTTGCGTTGTCTGTATCAGGGGTTTCGCAAGTGTGGCTGACCCATGCGGGGGTGATTCGGGCCGCGCGTTTGATCGTTTCGGGTCGGCGTGAGGTGCGGTCGGCTGAAGACTGGCCGGCGGCTGCGCCTGGTTTTGGGGAGTGCTGGAGATATCTGGGACCGTCTGGCTGGTTGGAGGATGTGGGTTGACGTTGGGTGAGGCGCTTTTTTCTTGCGCCGCAGCGCGCATTGGGTATCTGACTGCACTCATGTCCCCCGGTCCGGGCTGACGCCCGAACCTCCTCCTTGACTTCGCTCCGCCAGACACCCAACGCACGCTGCTCGGGTTGTCGGTCGCATGGCCAACCAAAAGTGGCCATAGCCGTAGCCCGGATGCAGCGCAGCGAAACCCGGGGGGCTCGATCAGCGTTTGGGCTTCTGCGTTTTGTTCTTGAAGTCGCAATACGGTGCCACCGCACACTGCCAGCATTGGGGCGTGCGCGCCTGGCAGACGTAGCGACCCAACAAGATCAGCCAGTGGTGGGCATGCACCCGGTAGGGCTCGGGGATGCGTTTGAGCAGTTTGAGTTCCACTTCCAGCGGCGTTTTTCCCGGCGCCAGACCGGTGCGGTTGCTGACACGGAAAATGTGGGTATCCACCGCCATGGTCGGTTCACCAAAGGCCACGTTGAGCACCACATTGGCCGTTTTGCGGCCCACACCGGGGAGCGCTTCCAGGGCTTCCCGCGTGCGCGGCACCTCGCCGTTGTAGCGCTCCATCAGGATCTGGCAGGTTTGCAGCAGGTGCTTGGCTTTGCTGTGGTACAGGCCGATGGTCTTGATGTAACTCTCCAGGCCTTCCACGCCCAGCGCCAGCATTTTTTGCGGCGTGTTGGCCACCAGGAACAGGCTTTGCGTGGCCTTGTTGACACTCACGTCGGTGGCTTGGGCCGACAACAGCACCGCGGCCAGCAGTTCGAACACGTTGCTGTATTTCAGCTCGGTTTGTGGCTGCGGGTTGGCGGCGGCCAGGGTGGCAAAAAAGTGTGCGATGGCAGGGGTTTTCATGGGTTTGATCGAGCGGGTCGGGGCTGGCGGACAAGGCTGAATCATCGGTCACAATTTGGCCTTCATTCATCCGAGCTTATCTTATGCAATTCGCCACCCGACTCGACGCCATTGAAACTTCTGCCATCCGTGAGCTTTTCAAGTTGCTGGGCAAGCCCGGCATCATCAGTTTCGCCGGTGGCTTTCCTGACCCGGCGCTGTTTGACGCCGAAGGCATTGCCCAGTCCAGCGCGGCGGTGCTGGCCAACAACCCGGGCCCGGTGCTGCAGTACGGCGCCACCGAAGGCTTTCAGCCGCTGCGCGAAGCCATCAGCAGCTTCATGGCGGGCAAGGGCAGCACGGTCAAGCCGGAGGGCCTGATCGTCACCACCGGTAGCCAGCAGGCGTTGGACCTGATTGGAAAAACCATGATCTCGCCGGGCGACAAGGTCATTGTGGAAGCGCCCACCTTTTTGGCCACCATCCAGTGTTTCCGGCTCTACGGCGCGCACATCATCGGCGCGCCGATCGATGCTGATGGGGTTGATGTCGACCAGCTTGAAGCCCTGATTGAAGAGCACCAGCCCAAACTGGTCTACCTGATTCCCACCTTTGGCAACCCGAGCGGTGCCACTTTGAGTCTGGCACGGCGCAAGCGCATTCTGGAAATTGCGGCACGCACGAAGACGCTGATTGTCGAAGACGACCCCTACGGCGAGCTCTACTTTGATACGCCACCACCGCCCAGCCTGCTGGCGCTGAGTGACGGGGTTCCCGGCAGCCGCGACTGGCTGGCGCATTGCGGCAGTTTCAGCAAAATCCTCAGCCCCGGCCTGCGCGTGGGCTGGATGATTGCGCCACCCGAACTGCTAGCCCGGGCCACCATGTGCAAGCAGTTCAGCGACGCGCATACCAGCAACCTGACCCAGGCCATTTGCGCCCATTACCTCACCTTGAACCGACTGAACCCGACCCTCGCCGTCGTGAGAAAAACCTACGCCGAGCGCGCACGCGTCATGGCCGAGTCCTTGCGCCGTGAACTGGGTGATGCGATTGAATTCAACCAGCCCCAGGGCGGCATGTTTTTCTGGGCGCAGTTAACCGGTGCACAGGGCAAGCCATCCAACGCCGCCGAATTTGCCAAGCGCGCCATCGACAAGCTGGTGGCCTTTGTGCCGGGTGCGCCGTTTTATGCGCACGACCCTGACCAGGCTACGTTGCGCCTGAGTTTTGCCACGGCTGATGTGGCCAAGATCGAAGAAGGTATTGCGCGCCTGGCGCGTGCGCTCTAAGCCAGGATGGCTGATCGGGCATTTTCACGCCGGTACCCTGGCGATCGGTGAGCTCTTTCAATTTTTGGCCCACGATGTGGTGGCCCGCCACATGCTTGGCGCCGACCGTCAAATTTTTGCCTATTTGCAGCCCAGCCCGGAACCCGTGAGCGCTTTGCTGGTGCCCTGAGCTGGCTGGTTTCAAGGGCCTTTGTGGTACAGGCGAATCCGGTTGCGTCCCTCGTCCTTGGCCTGGTACATGGCGGCATCAGCCCACTTCAAAAGATCATCCACAGCGCTGGCGTCGTCGGAAAAAATGAGCACACCCAGGCTTGCCGTGCATTGGTGTGTGACGCTGAACCCGGCCCCGTTAACTTGTGTCGCTTCCAGTACATAGGGCTCTGACAAGGTGGCACGGATTTTTTCCGCAATGCCCATGGCCGTGGCGGTTGCGTCAGGCTGCATGTTGCCGAGTTCCGGAATCAGCACGACGAACTCGTCACCCCCAAAGCGTGCCACCGTGTCCATTTCGCGAACACACTTCTTGAGCCTGGCGGCAGCGTCGACCAGCAGGGCATCACCCAGGGCGTGGCCATGGCGGTCGTTGAGCGCCTTGAAATTGTCCAGGTCAAGGAACATCAGGGCGTTGAAGTTGCCGTGGCGTTTGCTGATTGACAGCACCTGCCGCAGGCGGTCGTCCAGCAGGCGCCTGTTGGGCAGATGGGTCAGGTCGTCGTAAAACGCCAGTTGCCTGATGTCGCGTTCCAGCTTTTTGCGCTCTGTGATGTCATGGATGGACACATGAATGGCAGGTTCGCCATCAAAGTCGATGGCTGTGCCTTGCACCTGGACGTCGATCACGGTGCCGTCGAACTTGAGAAACCTGGACTCGGTGGCCGGTGGAATGACCTCCTGGTTGATGATGCTTTTCATGCGCGCCGTCTGGGCTGCCCGTTCGTCCGGGTGAATCAGGTCGGTGGTTTTTTTCGCCAGCAGTGCGGCTGCATCCGGTGCGCCAAACAGCTTGATGGCTGCCGGGTTGGCGTAAATCAAGGTTCCCAGTCGGTGCACCAACATGGCTTCCGGTGACCACTCAATCAGGGTCCGGTAACGATCCTGGCTTTGTTGCAGCGCCAGTGCGTGGCTTTTCAAGGTGTTCTTGGTTTCCCGCAGTTGATCGAACCGCAAGCCAAAGCTCCTGACGACAAAAACGATCAAAACAGCCGACAGCAGGACAATGATGACCTGGTGGATCGCGTACACCACGGTTGGTGGCGCAAATTGTCCCGGCAAGTAGTGCAGGTGCTCGGCCGACCACAGGCCCAGGCTCGAAGCCACCGAAAGCAGGGCCATCCACTTCGCCGAACGGGCGCCATCGAGCCAGCCCGTCATCAGGATCAACACCGGATAAACC
>JBASJO010000445.1:0-7123 GCA_049655365.1 Rhodoferax sp.
GCCCGGTCTACGCCACCCCCACCAAGACCGACACCGCCGCGCCCTGGGGGCTGGCGGGCGTCAGCCAGGTGCGCGCCCTGACCGGCTTGCCGCTGGTGGCCATTGGCGGCATCCACCAGGGCAATGCGGCCGGGGTGCTGCAAGCCGGTGCCGACGGCCTGGCGGTGGTCAGCGCCATCTGTTCTGCGCCTGACCCGCAGGCGGCCGCCCGGTCATTTCAGGATATTTTCAAGGCACACCCAACACCATGACGATTGAACAGATCCACCAGTACCCCCGCGTCCTGTCGATTGCCGGCTCGGACAGCGGTGGCGGCGCCGGCATCCAGGCCGACTTGAAGACTTTTTCTGCACTGGGCTGCTTCGGCATGACGGCCATCACCGCGCTCACCGCGCAAAACACCTGCGGCGTGCGCGCCATTCACCCTGTGCCCCCCGACATGCTGCGCGCGCAGATCGACGCTGTGCTCGAAGATATTGGCGCCGACGCGGTCAAGGTCGGCATGCTGCACTCCCCCGAGATCGTGCGCACTGTGGCGCAGGCCATCGACCGGCACCAGCTCAGCCGCGTGGTGTTCGACCCGGTGATGGTCGCCACCAGCGGCGCCAAACTTATCGACGACCCGGCCATTGCCGTGCTCGTGGCTGAGCTGTTTCCGCGCGCGGCGCTGATCACACCCAACCTCGACGAAGCCGCTCTGCTGGTCGGTCGCCCGCTCACCAGTGCGCAGGACATGGCGCAGGCGGCGGCCGAGCTGCTAGCGCGTGGCGCGCGCGCCGTGCTGCTCAAGGGCGGGCACCTGGCCGGCGACACGGTGATGGACCTGCTGCTGCAGCCACCAGCAGAACCGCTGTGGCTGCAGGCCCCGCGCATCGCCACCGCCAACACCCACGGCACCGGCTGCACGCTGTCAAGCGCCATTGCAGCGCACTTGGCGCTGGGCGCCACGCTGGCGCAGGCCGTGCAACAGGCGCGCGACTTCGTGCGCCAGGCGCTGCAGGCGGGGGCATCGGTCAAAACCGGTCAGGGCGAGGGCCCGCTCAACCACGGTTTTGCACCGCGGCCCATGCAACTGCGCGACCTTTAAAACATCGCCTTTAGCGTTGCCACCTGCCCCTCGGGTGCATCGGCGCCTACCAGCGCCCGCACCACGGCCACCGAGCCCACGCCGCTGGCCAGCACCTCGGGCAGCCGCGCGGCGTCGATGCCGCCAATCGCGACCGTCGGGGTGTCGCGCAGCAGCGCGGCATAAACCTTGAGCCGCGCCAAGCCCTGCGGCGGTGTGGCCATGCGCTTGAGCGTGGTGGCATAAACGGCCCCCATGGCGATGTAGCTGGGCCGCACCCTTGCCGCGCGCAGCATCTCGGCATAACCGTGGCTGCTCAGCCCCAGGCGCAGCCCCGCCGTGCGAATCGCGTTCAGGTCGGCGCCGCCCAGCCCTTCCAGGTCTTCCTGGCCCAGGTGCACCCCATAGGCCCCGGCCACGATGGCCGCCTGCCAATGGTCGTTGATGAACAGCAGCGCGCCGGTGCCGCGCACCGCCTGCACCGCCGCCTGCACTTCACGCGTGATGGCCGCCGGGTCGTCGGACTTGAAGCGCAACTGCAGCGTCGGCACCCCGGCCCGCGCCATGCGCCCCACCCAAGCCGCATCGGGCAGCACCGCGTACAGGCCCAATTGGTGCGGGCAGGGGGCAAAAGCGTCGAATGTTCCGTCATTGCGGGCTTGATCCGCAATCCATGACTTCTGGACTTCCTGGATCCCGGATCGAGTCCGGGATGACAAAGTCAAACCAAAGTCCTGTGGCTCGGTGGGCCAGGCGCTGGCATCGAGCTGGCCGGTGCGCGCGCTTTGGCGCTGCCAGGCGCTGGCCACACACTGGGCATCAATGTCGATGAAGTCCAGCGCACGGCAGGCGGCATACACCGCCCGCGGAATCGGTTCGGTCAGGGCCGCGGGCAGCGCTGCCAGAAAAATCGGCAACCGCTCCAAAGACTCCGCCTGCAGGGCAAGCTGGCTGTGCTGGCGCACGATGTCGCGGGCCAAGTCGTCAAGTTCGTTGTTTGGTGACATGGTTTTCTTCCCGTGTCAGGCCTGGTGCCAAAACGGTGTACCCAGCACCGGGGTGCTGGGCTGGGCGCTGTCGTGCTCGGGCATCACGCCGGACAGAAAGGCGGCGCGCCCGGCTCGTGTGGCATCGGCAAAGGCGCCCGCCATACGCACCGGGTCCTGCGCCAAGGCCACGGCGGTGTTCAGCAGCACGCCGTCAAACCCCCATTCCATTACCTGGCACGCGTGCGACGGCAAACCCAGGCCCGCGTCCACCAGCAGCGGCACGTCCAGGCGTTCGCGCAAGGTGCGCAGCGCGTGGGGGTTGAGCGGGCCCTTGCCGGTGCCAATCGGCGCCGCCCACGGCATGATGGCCTGGCAACCCACATCCACCAGGCGCTGGCACAACCCCAGGTCTTCGGTGCAATACGGCAGCACCTGAAAACCGTCCTTGATCAGCCTGCTGGCCGCCTCCACCAGGTTCAGGGTGTCGGGCTGCAAGGTGTAGTCATCGCCAATCAGCTCCAGCTTGAGCCAGGGCGTGCCAAACACCTCGCGCGCCATCTGCGCCGTGGTGATGACTTCCTGCACGCTGTGGCAACCGGCAGTGTTGGGCAGCACAGGCACCTTCAGTTCGGCCAGCATGGCCCAAAAGCGGTTGGGCGCGGCATCACCGGCCTGTAGGTTTTGCCGGCGCAGCGACGCGGTCAGCATGGCCGGCTGCGCCAGCTTGACGGCCGCTTGTAGCACCCCGGGCGACGGGTAGCGCGAGGTGCCCAGCAGCAGGCGGCTGGCAAAGGTCTGGCCGTAGATCACCAGTGCGTCAGGGGGTGGATTTGAAGTCAGGTTCATGGTCGGGTAAAGGTTTGACTAGCCGCCGGTCACAGGCGCGATCAGGTCAAGCTGATCGGCGTCCGACAAGGCGGTGCGGTGGTATTGGGTGTTGGGGATGAACTGCAAGTTCACGGCGGCGGCAAATGGCGGCTTCAGACCCATCAAAGCCACCGCGTCGGCCAGCGTGGCGGGGGCGGGCAGTACAAAGGTCTGGCCGTTGATTTGGACGGAGAGGGTGGCTGACATCAGGCAGGCTCCTGGACATCCGGGTTCATGGATTGCCGCGCTTCAGCCTGTCCTGAGCCAGTCGAAGGGCTCGCAATGACAGCCCCGGCACCGTCATTGCGAGGAGCGTCAGCGACGCGGCAATCCATGTCTTCTGCCAGCGCCGAACGTCCGCCATCCATCAGCTGCAGCACCACATCCACCATCGCCGGGGCGATCAGGTAACCGTGACGGTACAGGCCGTTGACCTGCAGGCAGCGCGCGCCCAAGTAGCGCACCTCTGGCAGGTTATCGGGCAGGGTGGGGCGGCATTGCGCCACCAGTTCCACAATGCGCGCCTCGCCAAAGCCACTGTCCACGGTGTAGGCGGCACTGAGCAGCTCCAGGGCCGAGCGCACGCTCATGGGCGAGGTGTCTTGCGATTCGATTTCTGTGGCGCCCACCAAAAAATAGCCGTCCTGCTTGGGCGCGATGTAGATCGGGTAACGCGGGTGAATCAGCCGGGTCGGACGCGACAGCGTCACGTTCGGGGCGTGCAGGGTGATGATCTCGCCACGCACGCCGCGCAAGCCGGGCCATTGGGGCTGCGCACCCAGGCCGCGACAGTCCAGCACCCAGTCGGGCTGGCCAGCCTGGCCCGGGGCAAAGTCGTCCGGGCTGCGCGCTGTGTTCCAGTGCAGGCTGACCGGCAAGCGCTGCAATTGCGTCAGCAGCGCGTCCATCAGCTGGTGGTTGTCCAACTGGCCTTCGCCGGGCAAGTACAGGCCCTGTGCAAAGTGCGCGCCCAAACCAGGCTCCAACTGGTCCAGCCCTGCCGCATCCAGTGTTTTTTGGGTGGGCAGGCTGGGCAGTCGCTTGCCGGTGGCGGCCAGCAGTTGTGCAAAGCGCTGTGCCTCCGCCGCGTCCTGGCGGTGCCAGACCACCAGCGTGCCCTGCTGCTGGAAGAACACCGGGGCATCGAGTTCGGCGATCAGCTCCGGCCAGCGCGTCAGGCCATATTGCCCCATGCGCACCACTGAATCTTCGGCCACGGCGGATTCCGCCAGCGGCGCCAGCATGGCAGCAGCCGCAAAGGCGGCGGCCCGGCGTGAATCAGCTGCGGTGGCTTCATAGACGGTCAAGCTATGGCCAGCGCGTGCCAGGGAGCAGGCCAGCAGCCGGCCCATCAGGCCGGCACCCAGGATGGCGATGTTCATGCCTTGCTCGCAGCCAGTGCCAGCGCGCCCACCGGGCGCGTCAGCCAGGCCAGCACAAAAGTCACCGCCAGCGTCGGCAGCGCCGCGCCAAATTGCGGTGCAAATTGCGCCAGCGCGTGGTAGCAGCCAATGCCGCCCAGCCAAAGCAGCGCCGCCGACCAGTCCACGCGCTTGCTGTGGCTGGTCACGGCGCCGCCCGACAGCGCCAGGCGCCCCAGAATCACGCCGTACAGCGGCACAAACACCGAGCTCAGCATCAGCACAAACGGCTCCAGACTGTGCATCGGCAGCACCAGCGCCAGGCCGGTGCACACCACCGCCAGCGCCAGGCCCCACTGGCGCACGTTCCAGCCCGGCTGCAGGCTGTGGCCCGACACCGCGCCCGAATACACGTCGCCATAGGCGTTGTCCACCTCATCCACCAGAATCAGCGTCAGGGCCAGCAGGCCGCCCTGGGCCAGCAGCAGGGCGCTGACCAGGTCGGTGCCGGGGGCGGCCACCGTCACCACCATCACGCCCAGACCATAACACCACATATTGGCCAGCGCGTAGCCAAACCAGGTGCCGCGCAGGGCGCTTTTGCCCGAGGTGCCGTAACGCGCGTAGTCGGCCACCAGCGGCAGCCACGACACAGGCATGGCCATCACCAGGTCCATCGCCGACAACATGCCCATGCTGCCGTTGCCCGGGCGCGTCCAAAATGCGTCCAGCCCCAGCGCCTGCACCTGGCCGCCAAACTGCCAGGTCAGCCACAGCAGCGAGGCAATCACCAGCGGCAGCGCCACCCGGCTCACAATTTTGCGCACCAGTTGCGTCATGGGGCGCGACAGCAGCAACACCAGCACACCGCCCCACAACAGCGTGGTCAGCACCCGGCCTTCGACGCCGTCGAGACCCAGGCCAAAGGATTGTTGGCCAATGGCCGCCGTGCCGTCGCGCATGATGACTAGCTCGAACGTGGTCCAGCCGATCAGTTGCGCCATGTTCAGCAGCACCGGCAGGCGGGCAAAGGCGCTGCCATAAGTGGCGTGCATCAGCGCCGCGCTTGACAAGCCGGTCTGGCAGCCCAGCCGCGCGGTCCAAGCCAGCAAACCGGCGCCAATCAGCGAGCCCAGCACAATCGCAATCGCCGCGTCGCGGCTGCCCACCGCCGGCACCAGGTAGGCGCCCACTTGCATCACCAGCAGGCCCACACCCAGACTGAACCACAGCGCCGCGTGGTTGTGCCAGTTGAACACCCGCTCCGACGCGGGCACGGGCAGCAGCGCCGTGTTGGGCGCAGCGGCCTGGCTTGAATCAGAAGAATTTGTCGTTGCCATCTGTTTGCTCCATGCAAAAAGTTGGCAGGTCGGCGGTCGAAAGGGGTGGAAACCTCGCCAGAGAAGGCGGCGAGCACCGGTTTTTAACCTGCTTCCCTGCGCGAGGATTACCTCAATCAGGTTCAAAGGGACTTTCTCAGTCGTCCAGCCGGCAAACCCGGCAGCACAACACCCCTAGCGAATGCGCCTTGCGACGCGGTAGGGATTCTATAGCTGCTTTTGCCGCAGACCGGGTCGGCAATGACCATGCTGACAACGCTCGATACCCCAAAACCTTACACTCGCCCCCTGTCCCCCGACCCTGAATGCCCATGAACGCCCCTGTTGACGTCTCCTTTTTCCCGCGCGCCGCCAAGCCGCTGTCCAGCTACCGCAAGTTCTGGGCGGCCCGCTTTGGCACGGCGCCGTTCCTGCCGGTGAGCCGCGCCGAGATGGAGCAACTCGGCTGGGACAGCTGCGACGTGGTGCTGGTCACGGGTGATGCCTATGTCGACCACCCCAGCTTCGGCATGGCGGTGATTGGCCGCATGCTCGAAGAACAGGGTTTTCGCGTCGGCATCATTGCGCAGCCCGACTGGCAAAGCGCCGAGCCCTTCCGCGCGTTAGGCAAACCCAACCTGTTCTGGGGTGTGACGGCGGGCAACATGGACAGCATGATCAACCGCTACACGGCTGACCGCAAAATCCGTACCGACGACGCCTACACTCCCGGCGACGTCGGCGGCAAGCGCCCCGACCGCGCGGCCATTGTCTACAGCCAGCGCTGCCGCGAGGCCTTCAAGGACGTGCCCATCATCCTGGGCGGCATCGAAGGCAGCCTGCGCCGCATCGCCCACTACGACTACTGGAGCGACAAGGTGCGCCGCAGCATCGTGGTCGACGCCAAGTGCGACCTGCTGCTGTACGGCAACGCCGAGCGCGCCCTGGTTGAAGTGGCCCACCGCCTGAGCCGGCGCGAACCCATCGAGCACATCACCGACGTGCGCGGCACCGCCTTTGTGCGCCGCAGCGACGACGACACCCGCCTGGGCTGGTTCGAGATCGACTCCACCGACGTCGACGTGCCGGGCACGGTCGAATCCCACATCAATCCCTACCAGACCACCAGCGAACAGGCGGCCGGGCAGGGCACGACCTGCAGCAAGGAAGACCAGACCGTTCGCCCGGAGTCCGTACTTCCTGATTCCGTTCGCCCTGAGCTTGTCGAAGGGGTCGAAGGGCCTGTAGTGGCTTCGACAAGCTCAGCCCGAACGGACAGTGGCAGTGGTTCCCAGCCTTTGCACTTCATGCCCAACCCCGCGCTGCCCGCGCGTGCGGGCAAACAAACCCTGCCGCCGCGCGACCGCACCGTGATCCGCCTGCCGAGCTACGAGCAGGTCAGGTCCGACCCGGTGCTCTACGCCCACGCCAACCGCGTGCTGCACCTGGAGACCAACCCCGGTAACGCTCGCGCGCTGGTGCAGGCGCACGGGGAGGGCGCCACCGCGCGCGACGTGTGGC
>JBASJO010000446.1:0-2587 GCA_049655365.1 Rhodoferax sp.
GGCTCATGATGGCCACGCCGTGGTCGCCCAGCGTGCCCGACACCAGCACCACGTCACCTGGCCGCGCGCGGGCGCCGCCCAGGTGCAAATCGTCGGGCAGCACACCGACCCCGGTGGTGGTGATGAAAACGCCGTCACCCTTGCCGCGCTCCACCACCTTGGTGTCGCCGGTCACCACGGGTACCCCCGCTTGCCTGGCCGCGCTGGCCATTGATTCGACGATGCGCGCCAGGTCGGCCAGCGCAAAACCTTCTTCCAGAATGAAACCGGCGGCCAGGTAGAGCGGCGTGGCGCCCATCACGGCCACGTCGTTGAGCGTGCCGTGCACCGACAGGCAGCCGATATCGCCGCCGGGGAAGAACAGCGGTGACACCACATGGCCGTCGGTGGCCATCACCAGGCGCGCGGGCTTGCCGTTGAGCACGGGTGCGGGCAGCACGGCGCCGTCGTTGCCCTGGCCGAGGTAAGCATTGCCCAGGTGGTGGGTAAACAGCTCGGCAATCAGTTGCATCATGGCACGGCCACCCGCACCATGGCTCATGTCGACCCGGCCATGTTTCAGGTCGAGCGCGCGCGCGTAGCCGCGTTTGACGTCGCTCATGGTGCCATGCCCTGGTAGCGGCCGTAGCTGTAGTGCGCGGCGCAGGCCCCTTCGCTGCTGACCATGCAGGAGCCCACCGGGTTTTCGGGAGTGCAGACGGTGCCAAAAATCTTGCAATCCTGCGGCCGCTTGACACCGCGCAAAATGGCGCCGCATTCACAGGCCTTGTTGTCGGGCACCGAGCGGTAGTCCATTTTGAAACGGCGCTCGGCATCGAAACTGCCATAGCTTTCGCGGATTTTCAGGGCCGATTTGGGCACGGTGCCGAGCCCTCGCCACTCGAACGCAGGGCGCAGCTCGAACACCTCGGCCATGCGGTCCTGCGCTTTTTGGTTGCCGTCGCGGCTGACGGCGCGCGAGAATTCGTTTTCGACCTCAGCGCGGCCGTCGTTGACCTGGGCGATCAGCATGAGGATTGCTTGCATCACATCCAGCGGTTCAAAGCCGGCAATCACCACCGGCTTGCAGTAATTGGCGGCAAACGGCTCGTAGGGCCGGCTGCCGATCACCGTGGACACATGGGCGGGGCCGATGAAGCCATCGATCGGCACCGTGCCCCACTGCTGCACTTCGGGCGATTCAAGAATATGGGTGATGGCAGCAGGGGTCAGCACATGGCAGCACAACACGCTGAAGTTGGTCAATTGCTCCCGGACCGCCTGCAGAATCGCCAGTGCCGTGGGCGGCGTGGTGGTCTCAAAACCAATCGCAAAAAACACCACGTCACGCCCCGGATTGTCACGCGCAATCTGCAGCGCATCCAGCGTGGAATAGACCATGCGGATGTCGCCCCCTTGTGCCTTGGCCTTGAGCAGCGACAGGTGGTTGGAGGCTGGCACACGCAAGGTGTCACCATAGGTGCACAGGATGACGCCGCAGTTCAATGCCAGTTCAATTGCCATGTCGATGCGGCCGATCGGCAACACACACACCGGGCAACCGGGGCCGTGCACCATGCGCACCGTGGGCGGTAGCAGATCGGGCAGGCCGTAGCGTGAAATGGCGTGGGTATGACCACCACAAAACTCCATGAAGCTGTAGTGGCGCCCGGGCTGCGCCAGCCGGGTAATTTTGTGTGCCAGTGTTTTGGCAATCTCGCCGTCGCGAAATTCGTCGATGTATTTCATGGCGCTGCCAAGGGCGGCTCGCTGATGTCGGCAAACAGGGCCAGCGTGCGCTCGGCCTCTTCGGGGTCGAGGATGGACAAGGCATAACCCGCGTGCAAAATCACGTAGTCGCCGACCCGCACATCGTCGAGCAGCGCCAGTGAAATTTTCTTCCTCAAACCCCCAAGATCCACCAGGCCCATGTCCCCCGCAGGGCCGCAGCCGACTTCAATCACCTTGACAGGAAGCGCAAGACACATCAGTTTCTCTCCAAATATTGCAGTGCCACCCAGGCTTGACCCAGCGCGATGCTGCCATCGCCCGGCGAAGTCAGGCGGGGCGCCAGCACCATGATGCCATGGCGTTCCAGATTTTGCCGCAGGTGCGTGGACACCAGGGCATTGAGAAAGCAGCCACCGCCCCAGGCCAGGGTGGTCAATCCGGTGGATTGTGCGGCTCGCAGCACCCAGTCGGTCAAGGCCATCACCAGGGTCGTGTGGAAGCGGGCTGCAGCTCGTGCAGCATCGCTGGCATCGGTCAGTGAAGCCAGCAGCGGTAATAAATTCAGTTGCCCCTCGTTGCTGATGGAGTAGCCACCCGGCAGGGGTTCGGGCCAGCCGTGGGTATCGACAAAACCGCTGGCCGCCTGCTCCAACAAGATGGCAGCCTGGGCTTCGAAAGCCTGGGTGTGGCTGATGCCGAGCAAGCCCGCCGCCGCATCGAACACCCGGCCCATGCTGGACGTGCGCGGACAGTTGAACTGGCGCAGCAGCATGGCCGCCACCGTGCTGGCGGCTGGGTCCTGACAGCGGCGTACGATCTCGTCATTGCGGCCGAGTTCATGCAGCACCGCAGCCGCCATGCGCCAGGGCGCGCGTGC
>JBASJO010000447.1:0-3330 GCA_049655365.1 Rhodoferax sp.
CAACCTGCGTGACTATGCGCAGGGGAACTACCGCCGGGTCGACGACCGACCTTTTGGGGGTGGTCCTGGCATGGTGATGATGGCCGAACCGCTGGCCCAGTGCCTGTCAACCGTGCGCGCCGAGCGCCCCGACGACGCACCCGTCGTCCTGTTTTCCCCCATCGGCCAAGCCCTCAACCATGCCATGGTCACGCGTTGGTCTGACAGCTGCGGGGCGATACTGATTTGTGGTCGCTACGAAGGCATTGACCAGCGCTTCATTGATGCCCATGTCACTGAGCAGATCAGTCTGGGCGACTTCGTACTGTCAGGCGGCGAAATTGCTGCCATGGCACTGCTCGACGCCGTGGCCCGACTGCAACCCGGCGTGCTGGGCGATGCCGACAGCCATGCGCAAGACAGTTTTAACCCGGCGCTCGATGGCCTGCTGGACTGCCCGCATTACACCCGCCCCGAAGTCTGGGAAGGTCAAACCGTGCCGGACGTTCTGCTCAGCGGCCACCATGTGAACATCGAGCGTTGGCGCCGAGACCAGCGCCTGTTGCTCAGCCAGCGTTTGCGACCTGAGCTGATTGAGCGGGCCCGCCGCGCGGGTCAATTAAACCCAACGGACGAGGTTGTGCTCTCAGGCTATAATTGCAGGCTTCCCGATCCTCTGTAAGACCGCCAAGGTGCTTTGCACTCTGGCATGCATCATGGTGATGCTGGTGCTGACATGATCATTGAAAGAACTTATGAACCTGATCCAAATCCTTGAGCAAGAAGAAATTGCTCGCCTGAACAAGACCATTCCCGAGTTCGGCCCCGGTGACACTGTTGTCGTGAGCCTGAACGTGGTTGAAGGCACGCGCAAGCGTCTGCAAGCCTACGAAGGTGTGGTGATTGCCAAGCGCAATCGCGGCCTTAACAGCGGCTTCACCGTTCGCAAAATCTCCAGTGGCGAAGGTGTCGAGCGCACGTTCCAGACCTACAGCCCGCTGATCGCCAGCATCGAAGTCAAGCGCCGTGGTGACGTGCGCCGTGCCAAGTTGTACTACCTGCGTGACCGCAGCGGCAAATCGGCGCGTATCAAGGAAAAGCTGCCAGCGCGCAAAGTGGTGGCAACGACTGCTGCTTGATCTGCCAGCGCCCAGCTCAAAAAAACCGCCTCAGTCAACTGTGGCGGTTTTTTTTCGCCCTGTTTTTCAGCCATCACCATGAGCTTGCCCACGATCGATCCACGCACAGTACCGGTGATCCGGATCGACAACCATCTGCCGGCAATCGAGTATCCGAGGCTGCAAGCTGACGCGCTGCGTGCACGTTTTGCCGCACCACCCGTTTGGCAGCCTGAGTTTTTAGCCGAAAAGAAATTCATGGACCGCCAGCCCCTGCCGGCTGCGGTGTTGCTGCCCATCGTGCTGCGCCCGGAACCCTCCGTGTTGCTTACGCTGCGCACACCCCACTTGAGTACCCATTCCGGACAAATTGCCTTTCCTGGTGGCAAGGTGGATGAGACCGATGCGGGCGTAGCCGCTACCGCCCTGCGGGAAGCCCAGGAAGAAATTGGCCTGACCGCGGATTTTGTCGAGGTGCTGGGTCAGTTGCCGATTTATGTCACCGGGTCCGCGTTTCACATTACCCCGGTGGTGGCACTGATCTCGCCCGGCTTCGTCCTGAAGCCCAACCCGTATGAGGTGGCCGACGTCTTCGAAGTGCCATTGGCCTATTTGATGAACCCGGCCCACCATCGGCACCATCAGGTGGACTGGCAGGGTGTGCAGCGTCAGTGGCTGTCGATGCCTTACCAGGACGCGCACACCGAGCGCTTTATCTGGGGTGCCACGGCAGGCATGTTGCGCAACTTTTACCGTTTTTTGCGGGCCTGAAGCTTACAGCCGCTATGATTCGCGCATGAGCTTTATCTCTGTGCTGTTTGCCTTGCTGCTGGACCAGGCGCGCCCCCTGAGCCGCGGCAATTCGATCCATGCCGCTATGCGTTCTTGGGTCAGCTATTGCAGCCGCAACCTGGACGCAGGCAAGCCCCTGCATGGCTGGCTGGCCTGGGGACTGGCGGTGGGCCTGCCTTCTGGCCTGGCCTTGCTGATTTACTGGGCTTTGGCTTACTGGGTCGGTTGGCCGTTGGCGGTCATTTGGAGCGCCCTGGTGCTTTACGCCTCCCTTGGCTTTCGCCAGTTCAGTTTTCACTTCACCGAGATCCGTGATGCCTTGGCCAATGACGATGATGCACTGGCCCGCTCGCTACTGGCCCAATGGCAGCACATCGACACCCAGTCCTGGTCGCGCAGTGACATCATTGGCCGCGTCATCGAGTTTTCAGTGTTGGCCGCCCACCGCCATGTCTTCGGTGTGCTGGCCTGGTTTTCCGTTTTGGCCGCGCTGGGACTAGGCCCCATGGGCGCGGTGTTGTACCGTCTGTCCGAATTTGTCGCCCGCTACTGGCAGCACAAAAGCCAGGCCATGGCGCAGCCGGTCAGCTCGGCGCTACAAACCAATGCCCGCACAGCCTGGCACTGGATCGATGGCGTGCCTGCGCGCATGACCGTGCTGGGCTTTGCCGTGGTGGGAAATTTTGAAGAAGCCATCGATGGTTGGCGCCGATACGCAGCGCAATCCGGCACCGACAATGACGGCCTGGTGCTGGCCGCCACCGCGGGTGCCATCAACATTCAGCTTGGAACGGTACCGGGCACCAACACACCCACCTCCGCCGGCCCGGCCTCAGGTGCCAGTCAACGGCCAGCCCCCGAGTTGGCCCACCTGGCCATTCTGGTGGGTCTGGTCTGGCGCGCCGTAGTCATGTGGGTGGTGCTGTTGGCACTTTTGACGCTGGCACGACTCATCGCCTGAACGCAAACACACTGCGCTTGGCAGCCCATTCCCGAGCCCCCAATTTTTTGAAGTGAATCCTCTCTTGAACGCCCAATTTATCAGCCCCATCGTCCAGCAACTGGTGCCCTATGTGCCCGGCGAGCAACCCCAAATAACCAACTTGGTCAAGCTCAACACCAACGAGAACCCCTACCCGCCGTCACCCCGTGTGGTCGCGGCCATCCAGCAAGCCGCACAACATGGCTTGCAGTTGTACCCCGACCCCGATGGCGGCACCCTGCGGCAAGCCATTGCCCGGCACTTTGAACTGACACCCCAACAGGTTTTTTTGGGCAACGGCTCCGACGAAGTGTTGGCCCATGCTTTTTTTGCCTTTTTCCAGCAGGGCTGCCCACTACTGATGCCCGATATCAGTTACAGCTTCTACAAAGTTTATTGCGGCTTGTACAGCATTGCTGCACGCACCGTGCCGCTGCGCGAAGGCTTGCAATTGCATGT
>JBASJO010000448.1:0-9358 GCA_049655365.1 Rhodoferax sp.
AGGCATGGTGGTGCACACCAAGACCGACAAGGCCATCAAGGCGCAACAGTCAGTGATGGAATTCCTGCTGATCAACCACCCGCTGGATTGCCCTATTTGCGACCAGGGTGGTGAATGCCAGTTGCAGGACATTGCGGTCGGTTATGGTGCCTCGGCTTCCCGATACGAAGAAGAAAAACGCGTCGTTCCGGTCAAGGACGTCGGCCCGCTGATCTCCATGCAGGAGATGACGCGCTGCATTCACTGCACCCGTTGCGTGCGCTTTGGCCAGGAAATTGCCGGCGTCATGGAACTGGGCATGTCGCAGCGCGGCGAGCATTCGCAGATCGAGACTTTCCTGGATCACACCATCGACTCCGAGTTGTCGGGCAACATGATCGACATCTGTCCGGTCGGCGCCCTGACCAGCAAACCTTTCCGCTACAGCGCCCGCACCTGGGAGCTGTCGCGTCGCAAGTCGGTCAGTCCGCATGACTCCACCGGTGCGAACCTGATCGTTCAGGTCAAGAACAACCGCGTCATGCGCGTCGTGCCGTTCGAAAACGAGGCCGTCAACGAATGCTGGATCGCCGACCGTGACCGCTTCTCCTACGAGGCCCTGAACGGCGAAGAGCGCCTGACCACGCCCATGATCAAACAAGGCGGTCAATGGAAGTCCGTTGATTGGCAGACTGCCCTGGAATATGTGGCCAATGGCCTCAAGCAAATCAGTGCCGAGCACGGTGCCTCCAGTCTGGGGGCTCTGGTGAGTCCGCACGCCACGCTCGAAGAGCTGCACCTGTCGGTCAAGCTCATGCAGGGTCTGGGCAGCGACAACATCGACCACCGCCTGCGCCAGGCCGAGTTCACTGCGGCAGAGGGCGTGCGCCATCTCGGCACCTCCATTGCGTCCTTGTCAGAACTACAAAGCGTTCTGGTGATTGGCTCGAACCTGCGCAAGGATCATCCGCTGTTTGCCCAACGCATTCGCCAGTCGGCGCGTAAAGGCTGTGTGGTCAGCGCCATCACTTCGGGTCATGACGATTGGGCCATGCCTGTGGCCAACCTGGTGCAACTGCCGGCAGGCCAGTGGGTGCAAGCCCTGGCTGCAGTGGCTGCCGCTGTGGCTGCTGAAAAGGGCATTGAGCCACCCGTCGCCGCTACCACGAATGATGTCTCCTTGGCTATTGCACAAGCCTTGCTGTCTGGTGAGCGCAAGGCGATTTTGCTGGGCAACGGCGCGGCGCACCATGCACAGGCCTCCAGTTTGCTGGCACTGTCGCAGTGGTTGTCTGACCAGACCGGTGCCAGCTTTGGTTACCTGACCGAAGCGGCCAACACCGTCGGTGCCCAACTGGTGGGCGCCGAGCCCGGACTGGGCGGTTTGCATGCCGGCCAAATGCTTGGCGGCGCGCTCAAGGCGGTCGTATTGTTGAACACCGAGCCCGAGTTCGACTCGGCAGTCGGAGCCCAGGCGGCTGCGGCACTCGGCAAGGCCCAGATGGTGGTGTCCTTGAGCCCCTTCAAAGCCAACATGGCGTTTTGCGACGTGATGTTGCCGGTCTCGCCGTTCACCGAAACCTCGGGAACCTTTGTCAATGCCGAAGGTCGCGCGCAAAGTTTCCATGCCGTTGTGCAGCCGCTGGGAGAAACCCGTCCGGCCTGGAAAGTGCTGCGTGTTTTGGCCAACATGCTTGAGGTGCCCGGCTTTGACTTCAGCTCGTCAGAAGAAGTTCTTCGTGGCATTCCCGGTCTGACGAAGGGGGATGCGCTTCAGGTGTCCGCCGATCGACTCAGCAATCGCACCACGGCTGAGATCAAACCAAACGGTGAAGCTGGTGCGCCAGTGGTCGCAGGTATTTATCAACTGGATGGCATCGTGCGCCGCGCTCCTGCGCTGCAGCTCACGGCTGATGCACGAGCCGCTGGAACCCAGGAGGTGGCAGCATGAGCGACTTCGTATTTTCTTTTGGCCAGGGGCTTATTGCTGCACCTTGGTGGGGGGCTTATGCATGGCCAACGATCTGGGCACTGATCAAGGTCACCGTGGTCCTGATGATCGTGATGGGCGCCGTGACCTATGCCACTCTGTGGGAGCGCAAACTACTGGGCTGGGTGCAGATTCGCCTCGGTCCCAATCGCGTTGGCCCCTGGGGTCTGTTGCAGCCGATTGCAGATGCCTTGAAGCTGATGACCAAGGAGATCGTGCGGCCGGCCAAGTCTGACAAATTCCTGTTTTACCTCGGACCAGTCATGACCGTGGCACCGGCTCTGACGGCCTGGGCGATCATCCCGTTCGGTCCCGAGGTTGCGGTCGCCAACCTGAATGCGGGCCTGCTGTTTTTCATGGCCATCGCGTCCATGGAAGTGTATGGCGTCATCATCTCGGGTTGGTCATCCAACTCCAAGTACGCGTTTCTGGGCGCATTGCGCGCATCGGCTCAGATGGTGAGTTACGAGATCGCCATGGGTTTTTGTCTGTTGATCGTGCTGATGGTGTCGGCCAGCCTCAATATGACCGACATCGTGATGGGGCAGGGCCAGGGCTATTTCGCCGACATGGGTCTGACCTTCCTGTCCTGGAACTGGCTACCTTTGTTGCCAATTCTGGTCGTGTTCTTCATTTCCGGTCTGGCTGAAACCAATCGTACGCCTTTCGACGTGATCGAAGGCGAGTCCGAAATCGTTGCCGGCCACATGGTTGAATACTCGGGCATGTCCTGGGCCATGTTCCAGATGGCGGAGTACGCCAGTATCTGGATTCTCTCGATCATGTCCGTGACCCTGTTTTTTGGTGGCTGGATGGCGCCCATCGACAGTGCCTTGTTCAACTGGATTCCCGGCTGGATCTGGCTCGGCATCAAGACCTTCTTCATGATGACCTTGTTCATCTGGGTGCGTGTCACCTTCCCCCGTTTCCGCTATGACCAGATCATGCGTTTGGGCTGGAAAGTCTTCATCCCGGTGACCTTGGTGTGGCTGGTGGTGGTCGGGGTGTGGATGCAGACCCCGTGGAACATTTGGAAGTAATTCGAGCTGTTTATGACTACCCCAACTTCAAATACTGTGGCAAAGCCGGTCGCAAACGCCTTCTCGCTGAAGGACTTCCTGTCGAGCTTCATGCTGGTCGAGTTGCTCAAAGGCATGCGGCTCACCGGCAAGTACGCTTTTCGCAGCAAGATCACGCTGGAATACCCGGAAGAAAAAACGCCTTTGTCGCCGCGTTTTCGTGGTCTGCACGCCCTGCGGCGCTACGAGAACGGCGAAGAGCGCTGCATCGCCTGCAAGCTGTGTGAAGCTGTTTGCCCGGCGATGGCCATCACCATTGAATCCGAGGTGCGGGATGACGGCTCGCGCCGTACCAGCCGCTATGACATTGATCTGACCAAGTGCATTTTTTGCGGCTTCTGCGAAGAAAGTTGCCCGGTCGATTCGATCGTTGAAACCCACATTCTTGAATACCACGGTGAAAAGCGGGGCGACCTCTATTTCACCAAGGAAATGCTGCTGGCTGTTGGCGATCGGTTCGAGACCGAAATCGCTGCCAACAAGGCGGCTGACGCCAAGTACCGTTGACCATTTAGAAAGATAAATTAACTATGGATGTCAAGACGGGTCTGTTTTACTTTTTTGCGACCGTGCTGTTGCTGGCGGCGTTTCGTGTGATCACGGCGCGCAATCCGGTGCACGCGGTGTTGTTCCTGGTACTGGCGTTTTTTCAGGCGTCCATGATCTGGATGCTGCTTGAAGCCGAATTTTTGGCGATCACGCTGGTGCTGGTGTATGTGGGTGCCGTGATGGTGCTGTTCCTGTTTGTTGTGATGATGCTCGACATCAACCTGGATGGCGTGCGTGAAGGCTTCTGGAAGCATTTTCCGCTGGCAGCTGTGGTTGGTGTATTCATCATTGTGGAAATGTCGGCTGTATTGTTGGCAGGCTTTCCGCACAGCGATGCCCCGGCAGTCATGGCCGGGCTGGGTCAGGCTGCGGCCGCGACGACCAACACCAAGGCCTTGGGCCTGTTGATGTACACCCATTACCTGTACCCACTCGAGGTGGCTGCTGCCATTTTGCTGGTCGGCATGATCGCTGCCATTGCGCTGACCTTGCGCCATCGCAAGGACATCAAGGCGATTGATCCCGCAGATCAGGTTCGTGTGAAATGGGCCGATCGCCTGGTGGTGGTCAAGCTCGATGCCACTCAAGCCGCACCTGTTGCGCCGGCCGTCGAGACCACGTTGGAGGAGAAGAAAGCATGACACTCACCTTAGGTCACTATTTGTCGCTGGGGGCGATCCTGTTTGCGCTCTCCGTGATTGGCATTTTTCTCAATCGAAAAAATCTCATTGTGTTGTTGATGGCCATCGAGTTGATGCTGTTGGCAGTGAATACCAACTTTGTCGCGTTTTCCCACTATCTTGGTGACCTGAACGGGCAGATTTTTGTTTTCTTCATTCTGACAGTGGCTGCGGCTGAAGCAGCCATTGGCCTGGCCATCCTGGTGCTGTTGTTCCGTCTTAAATCGAACATCAATGTGGACGAACTCGATTCGCTGAAGGGTTAACAAAAATGAGTCAAACCCTTTCTTCCTCGACCCTGCTGGTCGTCGCCCTGGCCCCGCTGGTGGGCGCCCTTGCTGCAGGTGTGTTGGGCACCAAGTTTGGTGGCAACGTGATCGGGCGCCGCCTGTCGCATTCGGTGACCATTCTGGGTGTGCTGCTGTCCTTTGTGCTGTCCGCCATGACACTGCAAAGTGTGGTCGTTGATGGCGCCCGCTTCAATGAAACCATCTACACCTGGATGGTGGTGGGTGGCCTCAAAATGGAAATCGGTTTCCTGGTTGACGGCCTCACCGCCATGATGATGTGCGTGGTGACCTTTGTTTCCTTGATGGTGCACATCTACACCGTGGGTTACATGGAGGAAGACGAGGGCTACAACCGCTTCTTTGCCTATATCTCCTTGTTCACCTTCTCGATGTTGATGCTGGTCATGAGCAACAACATGCTGCAGTTGTTCTTTGGTTGGGAAGCCGTGGGCCTGGTCTCTTACCTGTTGATCGGTTTCTGGTTCAACAAACCCACCGCCATTTTTGCCAACATGAAAGCCTTCCTGGTGAACCGGGTCGGTGACTTTGGTTTCATTCTCGGCATCGGTTTGCTGGCGGCCTATACCGGTACGCTCAACTACAGCGAAACCTTTGCCCAAGCGGGTGAGTTGGCCAAGCTGAGCTTGCCGGGAACAGACTGGATGCTGATCACCGTCATCTGTGTCTGCCTGTTCATTGGTGCCATGGGCAAGTCGGCCCAGTTCCCGCTGCACGTCTGGTTGCCGGACTCGATGGAAGGCCCCACCCCCATCTCTGCGTTGATCCACGCTGCCACCATGGTGACCGCGGGCATTTTCATGGTAGCGCGCATGTCGCCGCTGTTTGAACTCAGTGACGCCGCGCTCAACTTTATCCTGATCATTGGCGGCATCACGGCCTTGTTCATGGGCTTCCTGGGCATCATCCAGAACGACATCAAACGCATCGTGGCGTACTCCACGTTGTCGCAACTGGGTTACATGACCGTGGCGTTGGGTGCCTCGGCCTATTCGGTGGCCGTGTTCCACCTGATGACCCACGCGTTCTTCAAGGCTTTGCTGTTCCTTGCTGCCGGCTCGGTCATCATGGGGGTGCACCACAACCAGGACATCCGCTGGATGGGTGGCCTGCGCAAGTACATGCCCATCACCTGGCTGACCTGTCTGCTCGGTTCACTGGCCCTGATTGGTACCCCGTTCTTTTCGGGTTTTTACTCCAAGGACGAGATCATCATGGCGGTGCACGCCAGCCAGTTGCCCGCTGCCGGTTTTGCCTATTTCGCGGTGATGGCGGGCGTCTTCATCACGGCCTTCTATTCGTTCCGTCTCTATTTCCTGGTGTTTCATGGCAAGGAACGCTTCGACCAGAATCCTGATGCGCACCACGGTCATGACGACCATGGTCACCATGGCCATGACAGCAAGCCGCACGAGTCGCCCTGGGTGGTGACCGTGCCCTTGATCCTGCTGGCCATTCCTTCGGTCCTGATCGGTTTCTTCACCATCGGCCCGATGCTGTTCGGTGACTATTTCAAGGACGCGATTTTTGTCAATGCAGAAATCCACCAGGCCATGAAATTGCTGGGTGAAGAGTTTCACGGCCCGGTCGCCCTGGCGCTGCACGGTTTCATGGCTGCACCTTTCTGGCTGGCCTTGGCCGGTGTGGTGAGTGCTTACTACATGTACATGGTCAACCCGGCCCTGCCTGCAGCCATCAAACGCCGCGTCATGCCGATCTACACCCTGCTTGAAAACAAGTACTACATGGACTGGTTCAATGAAAACGTGCTAGCCCCTGCCGCGCGCGGCTTGGGGACGGCGCTGTGGAAGGTGGGTGACCAGGCGCTGATTGACGGTGCTGTGGTGAACGGTTCCTGGCGCATCGTGGGCTGGGTTTCTGGCGTGGTTCGAAAAATCCAGACCGGTTACCTGTACGACTATGCGCTGACCATGGTCCTGGGTATCTTTGTTCTGATGACGTATTTCGTCTGGCTCAAATAGGAGAAATATAAAAATGGGTTTGCTGAGCCTGGCTATTTGGACACCGATTGCCTTCGGTGTGGTGTTGCTGGCACTTGGTCGTGATGACCAGGCGCGGGCAGTTCGTTGGATTGCGCTGATCGGAGCGGTCGTGAGTCTGCTGGTGACCTTGCCGCTTTACACACGCTTCGATTTGTCAACTGCAACCATGCAGTTTGTCGAAAAAGCGCCCTGGATCGAGCGCTTCAACATCAACTACCACCTCGGTATTGATGGTATTTCCGTGTGGTTCATCCTGTTGACGGCCTTCATCAACGTGATTGTGGTGATCGCCGGCTGGGAAGCCATTACCAAGCGGGTCAACCAGTACATGGGCGCCTTCCTGATCTTGAGCGGACTCATGATCGGTGTCTTTTGCGCCATCGACGGCATGCTGTTTTACGTCTTCTTCGAGGCCACGCTGATCCCGATGTACCTGATCATCGGCATCTGGGGCGGTCCCAACAAGATTTACGCGGCATTCAAGTTCTTTCTGTACACCTTGCTCGGCTCCTTGTTGATGCTGATCGCCCTGATCTACCTCTACAACACGGCAGGCGGAAGCTTCGACTTGCTGACCTGGCACAAACTGCCGCTGGGTCAGACAGCGCAGACCTTGTTGTTCTTTGCTTTCCTCGCCGCCTTTGCGGTCAAGGTGCCGATGTGGCCGGTGCACACCTGGTTGCCCGACGTGCACGTGGAGGCGCCCACCGGTGGCTCCGCCGTGCTGGCGGCCATCATGCTGAAGCTGGGTGCCTATGGTTTCCTGCGGTTTTCCATGCCGATCGCACCCGATGCGGCCCATGAGTGGTCGGGCCTGATGATTGGCCTGTCGCTGGCGGCTGTCATTTACGTGGGGCTGGTGACCATGGTGCAACGTGACATGAAGAAGCTGGTGGCTTATTCGTCGGTGGCGCACATGGGTTTTGTCACCCTGGGCTTTTTCCTGTTCAATGACCTCGGCGTGGCCGGCGGCATTGTGCAAATGATTTCCCACGGTTTTGTCTCGGCAGCCATGTTCCTGGCCATTGGCGTGTTGTACGACCGGGTGCATTCCCGCGAGATATCAGCCTACGGCGGTGTGGTCAACACCATGCCCAAATTCACGGCCTTTGCCCTGTTGTTCGTCATGGCCAACGCCGGCCTGCCGGGAACAGCGGGTTTTGTCGGTGAGTGGATGGTGATCCTGGGCTCGGTCAAGGTCAACTTCTGGATCGGCATGGCCGCCGCCAGTGCGCTGATCTTCGGTGCCGCCTATTCGCTCTGGATGTTCAAGCGGGTGTACCTGGGCCCGGTGGCCAATGACCATGTCAAGCACCTGAAGGACATCAATGCGCGTGAGTTCCTGTTTCTGTCATTGCTGGCCATTTCCATCCTGTACATGGGGGTGTATCCCAAGCCGTTTACCGATGTGATGGACGTGTCCGTGGCCGAGCTGCTGAAGCATGTGGCCGTGACGAAATTGAACTGATCAGTCCGTACTGACAACTTTGAGATAAGAGATACCTATGATTGACAAAATCAGTTTGATCGCGGTTTATCCAGAAATAATCCTGCTGGTCATGGCCTGCGTGATTCTGCTGTTTGACCTGAGCGTCAAGAGCCGCACACGCACCGCCACCTATGTCGCGACCATGCTGACGCTGGCCGTGGTTGCGGCGCTGCAGGCCAGTTACGCTTTGTCCAACCAGACCATTTATGGTTTCGGCAACATGATCGTCAGTGACGTCATGGGCAACTGGCTCAAGTGCTTTGCAACGCTTGCGGTCATGGTGACGCTGGTTTACGGTCGCCATTACGCGGCCGAGCGCGACATGCTGCGCGGTGGCGAGCTCTTCAGCCTGGGCTTGTTTTCCCTGCTGGGCATGTTTGTCATGATCTCCGGCAACAACTTCCTGGTGCTCTACATGGGCATTGAACTGTTGACCTTGTCCAGCTATGCCCTGGTGGCACTGCGCCGCGATCACCTGCAGTCGGTCGAGGCGGGCATGAAATATTTTGTGCTCGGTGCGCTGGCATCCGGTTTCCTGCTGTACGGCATGTCCATGTTGTATGGCGCCACTGGCACGCTCAATTTACAAGAGGCCATGGCCGCCATTCAATCGGGTCAGGTCAAGCAACAGGTGCTGGTCTTCGGGCTGGTCTTTGTGGTGGCCGGACTGGCGTTCAAGTTGGGTGTGGTGCCGTTTCACATGTGGATCCCCGACGTTTACCAGGGCGCACCCACCGCCATTACCCTGATGATTGGTGGCGCCCCGAAGTTGGCTGCCTTTGCCGTGATGATTCGTTTGCTGGTGGAAGGTCTGATGCCTTTGTCGGTTGATTGGCAGCAAATGCTGATGTTGCTGGCCATTGGTTCGCTGGCCGTTGGTAATCTGGCCGCCATTGCGCAGACCAACATCAAGCGCATGCTGGCTTTTTCGACCATTTCCCACATGGGCTTCGTGCTGATCGGCATGATGTCCGGTGCTGTCAGCGGGCAGCCGGAAGCGGCTGCCAACGCATACGGCTCGTCCATGTTTTATGTGGTGTCTTATGTGCTGACCACCCTGGTCAGTTTCGGCATTATTTTGTTGTTGTCGCGCAATGGTTTCGAAAGTGAAGAGATTTCCGACTTTGCAGGCCTCAACCAACGCAGCCCGTTCTATGCGGCGCTCATGGCGGTGTGCCTGTTCTCCTTGGCGGGTATCCCGCCCATGATCGGGTTTTATGCCAAGCTGGCGGTGCTGCAAGCCTTGCTGGCATCGGGTGGCACCCTGCCATTGGTGCTGGC
>JBASJO010000449.1:0-5684 GCA_049655365.1 Rhodoferax sp.
GCCCATCACTGGCCAGCCTGGATCAGTTGAACCGTGTCATCTACATCAGCAGTTTCTCAAAAACCATTTCACCCAACATCCGGGTTGGCTTTTTGGCTGCCAACCCGGATTTACTCGAAGACCTGGCTCAATTGAAAATGATTTCTGGCCTGACCTCCAGCGAATTTAGTGAGCGCCTGGCTTACGAGGCACAGACGGATGGGCGCTGCCGCAAGCATGTGAAAGGAGTGCGTGAAAGGCTGGCCAAAGCGCATGTTGCAGCGGCATCGCAACTTCTCAAAGCGGGGTTCGAGATCTTTTGTGAACCCAAGGCGGGCATTTTTCTGTGGGCCCGCCATCCGGCTGTGGCCGATTCCGCAGAGCTGGCCTACAAGGCGACCGAGCAGGATATTTTGCTGGGCCCCGGGCACCTGTTCAGCCCCGCCCTGCAGACCAGTCCATGGCTGCGTTTCAATGTGTTCTTTTGTGACGAGCCCGCCTTGTTCGCTTTTTTGCAGGCGCAGTGCCTACCCCCCTGATCACCTAAAATTAGCAGCTTTGACACCCCAGGTCTCTTCACCCCATG
Source organism: Rhodoferax sp. (assembly GCA_049655365.1). Classification (GTDB taxonomy): domain Bacteria; phylum Pseudomonadota; class Gammaproteobacteria; order Burkholderiales; family Burkholderiaceae_C; genus Rhodoferax. The sequence continues at coordinate 566 of JBASJO010000449.1, forward strand.
AATTCAACCGCTGTTCCGGTCACCGTTGCCGACATTCGCAAGAGCTTCCTCGACTTCTTTGCCTCCAAAGGCCATACCGTGGTGGCCAGCAGCCCGCTGGTGCCGGGTAACGACCCCACGTTGATGTTCACCAACTCCGGCATGGTGCAGTTCAAGGACGTGTTTTTGGGGTCCGACAAACGCAGCTACGTGCGCGCGGCCTCGGTGCAGGCCTGCCTGCGTGCGGGTGGCAAGCACAATGACCTGGAAAACGTGGGCTACACCGCGCGCCATCACACCTTTTTTGAAATGTTGGGCAACTGGAGCTTTGGCGACTATTTCAAGCGTGAGTCGCTCAAGTGGGCCTGGGAACTGTTGACCGTGGTCTACAAGCTGCCCGCCGACCGTTTGCTGGCCACCGTCTACGAAGAAGACGACGAGGCCTATGACATCTGGACCAAAGAAATTGGCCTGCCGCCCGAGCGCGTCATTCGCATTGGCGACAACAAGGGCGGGCGCTACAAGTCCGACAACTTCTGGATGATGGCCGACACCGGTCCCTGCGGCCCGTGCTCCGAGATTTTTTATGACCATGGCGACCACATCCCTGGCGGCCCGCCGGGCAGTCCGGACGAAGACGGTGACCGCTTCATCGAGATCTGGAACAACGTGTTCATGCAGTTCAACATGGACGAGACCGGTGCCGTCACGCCGCTGCCGGCGCCCTGCGTCGACACCGGCATGGGCCTGGAGCGCCTGGCCGCCATCCTGCAGCACGTGCACAGCAACTACGAGATCGACCTGTTTGACGCCCTGATCAAGGCCGCCGCCCGCGAAACCCGTTGCGCCGACCTGGGCAACAATTCGCTCAAAGTGATTGCCGACCACATCCGCGCCACATCCTTTCTGGTGAGCGACGGCGTGCTGCCGGGCAACGAAGGCCGCGGCTACGTGCAGCGCCGCATCACCCGCCGCGCCATTCGCCATGGCTACAAGTTGGGGCAAAAAACCCCGTTTTTTCACAAGCTGGTGCCGGATCTGGTCGCCGTCATGGGGGCTGCCTACCCCAGCCTGGCGGCCCAGGCGGACCGCATCATGGACGTGCTGCGGGTCGAGGAGGAACGCTTTTACGAGACCCTGGAAGTGGGCATGCAGATTCTGGACGAAGCCCTGGCCGGCGGCGTCAAGGTCTTGCCCGGTGAGGTGGCTTTCAAGCTGCATGACACCTATGGGTTTCCGCTGGACTTGTCGGCCGATGTCTGCCGTGAACGCGGTTTGACGGTGGACGAGGCCGGCTTCAAGGCCGCCATGGAAAAGCAAAAGGCGCAGGGCCGTGCCGCCGGCAAGTTCAGACAAGACAAGGCGCTGGACTACAGCGGTGCCGGTAATACCTTTGTCGGTTACGAGCAGTTGACGGCGGCCACTGAAGTAGTGGCCATCTATGTGGACGGCACCAGCGCGACCGAGATCAAAGTTGGCCAGAACGGTGTGCTTGTGCTCGCCACGACGCCTTTTTATGGTGAAAGCGGCGGCCAGGTCGGTGATGCTGGCGCCATTTTTTGCGACCATGCGTTGTTTGTGGTGCAGGACACGCAAAAGATCAAGGCCGATGTGTTCGGCCACCACGGTGCGCTCAAGACCGGCACGCTCAAAGTGGGTGATGTGGTTACGGCGCACGTCAACACCTCATTGCGTTTGGCCACCCAGCGCAACCACTCGGTCACGCACCTGATGCACAAGGCCCTGCGCGAAGTGCTGGGTAGCCATGTGCAGCAAAAAGGCAGTTTGGTCAATGCCGAGCGCACGCGTTTTGACTTTGCCCACAACGCGCCGGTCACCGACGCTGAAATCCGCGAGATCGAGGCCCGCGTGAATGCCGAGATCCTGGCCAACGCCGCCACCCAGGCGCAGGTGATGGATATTGAATCGGCACAAAAAACCGGTGCCATGATGCTGTTTGGCGAAAAATATGGCGAATCGGTGCGTGTGCTCGACATTGGCAGCAGTCGCGAACTCTGCGGCGGCACCCATGTGGCGCGCACCGGTGACATCGGTCTGTTCAAGGTGGTGACGGAGGGTGGTGTGGCATCGGGCGTGCGCCGTATCGAGGCGGTCACAGGTGTCAATGCGCTGGCGTATTTGCAGCAACTGGAAGACACGCTGGGCCAGACCGCCAACGCCCTCAAGGCGCCGGTAGCGGAGGTCAATGAGCGCCTGGTGTCGGTGCTGGAGCATGTTAAAGCGCTTGACAAGGAATTGACGGCGCTCAAGGGCAAGCTGGCCAGCGCCAAGGGGGATGAGTTGCTCAGCCAGGCGCAGGACATCAAGGGCGTCAAGCTGCTGGTGGCCCGACTTGACGGTGCCGACGTCAAAACCCTGCGCGACACCATGGACAAGCTCAAGGACAAACTTAAAACCGCCGTCATCGTGCTCGGCGTGGTCGACGGCGCCAAGGTGCAGATCGCTGTGGGCGTGACCCCTGACACCACGGCCAAGGTCAAGGCCGGTGAGCTGGTCAACTTCATTGCCGGCCAAGTGGGCGGCAAGGGCGGCGGCAAACCCGACATGGCCATGGCCGGCGGCACCGAGCCCGCCAAACTGGCCGCCGCTTTGGCCAGCGTGCAGGGCTGGGTCGAGCCCAAGCTTTGAAATTGTCACGCGCCATGCCCTTGAATGGTCACCCCCGGACTTTCTATGCCTTGTCATGCCGGGCTCGACCCGGCATCCAGCAAGTCATGGATTGCGGGTCAGGCCCACAATGACAGCAACTTTTTATTTTCCAACTGAAACAACATCCCATGAGTGCTTTTTTGAATGAAACCGTTTTAAGCGTCCACCACTGGACCGACCGGCTGTTCAGCTTCACTACCACGCGCGATGAAACGCTGCGTTTTTCCAATGGCCACTTCACCATGATCGGTCTGCGTGATGACAACGGCAAACCGCTGCTGCGCGCTTACAGCATTGTCAGCGCCAACTACGAAGACCACCTGGAATTTTTGAGCATCAAGGTGCAGGATGGCCCGCTGACATCCAAGCTGCAGCACATTCAGGTGGGCGACAAGATTGTGGTGGGCAAGAAGCCCACTGGCACGCTGTTGATCGACTACCTGCTGCCCGGAAAAAACCTGTACCTGTTTGGCACGGGCACTGGTCTGGCGCCGTTTTTGAGCGTGGTGCGTGACCCCGAAACCTACGAAAAATTTGAGAAAGTCATTTTGGTGCACGGCGTGCGCGAAGTGGCCGAACTGGCCTACTATGACTATCTGACAGTGGACCTGCCCAAGCATGAGTTTCTGGGTGAGATGGTCAGCGCGCAAATGCTGTATTACCCCACGGTCACACGTCAGCCCTTCAAAAACCGGGGTCGCATCACCGACCTGATCGAATCCGGCAAGTTGCAAACTGACTTGGGTTTGCCAAAGTTCAACCCGACCACTGACCGCGCCATGATGTGCGGCAGCCCGGCGCTGCTCAAGGACCTGAAGCATATGTTGGAGAAGCGTGGTTTCCTGGAAGGCAATACCACCAAGCAGGGCGACTTTGTGGTCGAACGCGCTTTTGTGGAACAGTGAGCATGAGCTACCACCTGTACGCCATCGGCAACGCGCTGGTCGATACCGAATACGAAGTCTCCGACGCCCAGTTGCAGGCGGCCGGCGTTGCAAAACGCCACATGACGCTCATTGACGGCCCGCGCCGTGCCGAACTCCTCAGCCATGTGCACAATGTCAAATCGCACCGAACCGGTGGCGGCTCGGCCGGCAACACCGTGGTGGCGCTGGCACAACTGGGTGGCAAGGCGTTTTACTCCTGTCGCGTGGCCGATGATGAGTTGGGCGATTTCTATACCAAAGACCTGCTCGCCAACAGTGTCGCCACCAACCTCACACACACCAAGGCGCCCGCGGGTCAAACCGGCAGCTGCATGGTGATGGTCACGCCCGATGCCGAGCGCAGCATGAGCACTTTTTTGGGGGCCACGGCCGACATTGACGAGTCCGCACTGCACCCGCACGACATCGTCAAGTCTCGTGTTTACTACATGGAAGGCTACCTGGCCGCCTCGCCCACCGGCCTGGCCGCGGCCATCAAGGGGCGCGCCATTGCCGCGCAGGCGGGCGTCAAGCTTGCCACCACGCTGAGCGACATGAGCATGATCAATTTCTGCCGTCCCGGCCTCGATGCCATGGTCGGCGCCGACCTCGACTTCTTGTTCTGCAACGAGGAAGAAGCCCAGGTCTGGTGTGACACCACAGACGTCGCGCAGATGTGCCAGCAACTCGGACAACAGGCCAAAACCGTATGCCTGACGCGCAGCGCCAAGGGTTGTCTGGTGATCGAAGCCGGCCAGGTGACCGAGGTGCCTGCAGCGCAGGTGAAAGCCGTCGATACCAACGGGGCTGGTGACATGTTTGCCGGGGCCTTTTTGTACGCGGTCACGCACGGCCATAGCCACGCCCAGGCGGCCTGGCTGGCCAATCAGGCCGCTGGCCGTGTGGTGTCGCAATATGGCAATCGCCTTAGCCAGGAAAACATGAACGGCATCAAAGCCGACTTCGCCCAGCACATCGCCGCAATTTAAAGCAAGGGTTTACATACTCGATCCAGCTTAGGGTGTTAGAGTTTTCGTTCAGCGTCTGTTCAGGTTTAAGCGTTAAACTCGCTTTACAGCAGGTCCGGCTGCCAATTTTTTGTTCAACTTTAAAGGTAATTTTTCTATGACGACACGTCGCGTATTCATGATGCAATCGGTTTTGGGTGCCAGCGTTTTGGCCTCAGGTACGGTAATGGCTGCGGCCCCCATGGTGGCCGAGACTGATGCCAACGCCAAGGGTTTGGGTTATGTGGCTGACTCTGCCAAGGCCGACGCCAAAAAATACCCCAAGCACACGGACACCCAACTGTGCAGCAATTGCGCCTTGTACCAAGGCAAGGCCGGTTCCACCTCAGGCGGTTGCCCGTTGTTTGCCGGCAAGGAAGTGGCCGCCAAGGGCTGGTGCAGCGCCTGGGCCAAGACGGCCTAAGCGAAAAACTGGATTCGTCCAGTTCACAAAAAACCCACCCTTGTGGTGGGTTTTTTGTTATTGGGCTCTGGCAGCCAGGGCAATGCTAAATTTCGGATAATCCGGGCATGAAC
>JBASJO010000450.1:0-3067 GCA_049655365.1 Rhodoferax sp.
GGCGTACCAAGTTCTGCCGTCAGCGTCTTGGCGCGCTCAATCACTTCCTGCGGATCAGAGATGTCTGCGGGCGTGATTTTGTTCATCACGTCAGCGGCAGCGTAGCCCAGCATGCGTTCGGCACCGACGTTGAAAATCTGGATCACGCCCCTGGCATCGGTGGCGATACTGGAGAAATTGGCGCTGTTGAAAATGGCGCTTTGCAACGCTCCGGCCTTGAGCAGCGCCTCTTCGGCCAGCTTGCGCGCGGTGTTGTCGGTGCCGATCAGCAAGTAGCCGATGATGGCGTCCTGGTCGTCGCGCAGCGCCGTGACCGACACCACCGCCGGGAAGCGGCTGCCGTCCTTGCGGATATAGGTCAGCTCGTAAATGTCTTCGATGCCGCGCGCCGCCTTGAACACCAGGGCCTCAAAACCGGGTGTGATTGGCGTACCAAGTTCTGCCGTCAGCGTCTTGGCGCGCTCAATCACTTCCTGCGGATCAGAGATATCTGCAGGCGTTATTTTGTTCATCACGTCAACGGCAGCGTAGCCCAGCATGCGTTCGGCACCAACGTTGAAAATCTGGATCACCCCCTTGGCATCGGTGGCGATACTGGAGAAATTGGCGCTGTTGAAAATCGCGCTCTGCAAGGCACCGGCGCGCTGCAAGGCTTCCTCGGCCTGCTTGCGGGCGGTGATGTCGGTGCCGATCAGCAGGTAGCCGATGATCTCGTTTTGCGCGTCGCGCAGGGCGGTGACCGAGACCACCGCGGGGAAGCGGCTGCCGTCCTTGCGAAAATACGTCAACTTGTAGATGTCCTCGATGCCGTGCGCAGCCTTGTAGGTCAGGGCCTCGAAGCCTGGGGCAATCGGCGTGTCAAGCTCGATGCTCAATGCGTTGGCACGCGCGATCATCTCCTGCGGGTCGGAAATGTCGGCCGGGGTGATCTTGTTCATCACCTCGGCTGCCGTGTAGCCGAGCATGCGTTCGGCACCGACGTTGAAAATCTGGATCACGCCCCTGGCATCGGTGGCGATGCTGGAGAAAGTGGCGCTGTTGAAAATAGCGCTCTGCAGGGCACCGGCCTTGAGCAATGCCTCTTCGGCCAGCTTGCGCGCGGTGTTGTCGGTGCCGATCAGCAAGTAGCCGATGATGTTTTCCTGCGCATCGCGCAGTGCCGTGACCGAAACGATGGCCGGGAAGCGGCTGCCATCCTTGCGAATGTAGGTGAGTTCGTAGATGTCCTCGATGCCGCGCGAGGCTTTGAACACCAGGGCCTCGAAGCCCGGCGCAATCGGGGTGCTGAGCTCGGCGCTCAAGGCCTTGGCGCGCGCGATCAACTCCTGCGGATCGGAAATGTCGGCCGGGGTGAGCTTGTTCATCACGTCAACGGCAGCGTAGCCCAGCATGCGCTCGGCCCCGACGTTGAAAATCTGGATCACGCCCTTGGCGTCGGTGGCGATACTCGAGAAGTTGGCGCTGTTAAAAATGGCGCTTTGCAAGGCTCCAGTTTTAAGCAAGGCCTCCTGGTGCTGGAACTCGATGATGCCATCCGCAGTGCCTGCGCCTGTGCCGGGAGTGCGGGGATGGCTGATTATTTCCGTCATGGCCGATCTCCGTTGAGATACAACACTTCAGCCGTGTCGTGGTTGGTAGGCCTTGCTGGCATCACGTGCTGCGGCTTGATCCATTTCAGCAGCGCTTGCCATAGGTCTTCGGGCTCGATCGGCTTGGCAATGTGATCGTTCATGCCAGCCGCAATGCAGCGCTCACGATCGGCTCGCATGGCGTTGGCGGTCATGGCCACGATCGCCATATCCTTGAAGCGCTCGTCCTTACGGATTTCCCGGGTTGCCGTGACACCGTCCATCACCGGCATCTGCATGTCCATCAGCACGATGTCGTAATCGACAAGCTTGAGTTTGTCCAGTGCGATTTGCCCGTTTTCGGCCAGATCAACGACCAAACCTGCATCGCGCAGCAGTTCGGTGGCCACTTCCTGGTTGATGTCATTGTCTTCCACCAGCAGGACGCGGGCACCTTTGATGGTGGCGAGTTGTCCGAACGTGTCGGTGGGCGTGTCTGCGCTAGTGCGGGGACTATTCACGGTGCCTCCCAGCATGCTCACCACACTGTTGAAAAGTACCGAGGCCGTGACCGGTTTGATCAGCACATCCGCGATGCCCGCTTCCTCCGCGCTCTTGATGACTTCTTCGCGACCATACGCCGTCACCATCATCATGAGTGGAATGCGCTTGAGTGGACGCGCCATTAACAGCCTGGCGGTTTCGTTGCCATCCATGCCCGGCATTTGCCAGTCGAGAAACACAATCTCGTAGGGCATGCCTTGCACATCGGCATGATCCACGGCGGCAATGGCGGCTTGGCCCGAACCGGCCTGATCGACCTTGAAATTCATGCCGCCAAGCAGCTCACTGAGCATCAGGCGGGCACTCTCGTTGTCGTCCACCACCAGCACCCGCTTGCCCTGCATGTCACCCGCCAGCACCGGTTTGCGTTGCGGGCCAACACTTTTTCCCAGGCGCGCGGTAAACCAGAACGTACTGCCCTTGCCCGGTTCGCTCGCGACCCCGACTTCGCCACCCATCAGTTCGGCCAGCTTCTTGGCAATAACCAAACCCAGACCAGTACCGCCAAATTTGCGGGTGGTCGAGTTGTCGGCCTGCGAAAAGCTCTGGAACAAGCGCCCCGTCTGCTCGCCTGTCAAGCCGATCCCGGTGTCGCGCACAGCGCAGTAAAGCAGCACATCGTGGTCAGTTTGCTCTTTGAGGCGGATGATGATGTCAACTTCACCCTTCTCGGTGAACTTGACAGCGTTGTTGCTGAAGTTAATGAGAACCTGTCCCAGCCGAAGCGGATCGCCGACCAGATAACGCGGCACGTTTTTATCCAGATCGAAGACCAACTCCATGCCTTTAGCGGCGGCTTTCTCGGCAATCAGGTCGGCCACACCATTGAGCACTTTTTCCAGCTCAAACTCGGTGTGCTCGACCGTCAGCTTGCCCGCCTCGATCTTGGACAAGTCAAGAATATCGTTGATGATGCCGAGCAGATGCCGACCGGA
>JBASJO010000451.1:0-2916 GCA_049655365.1 Rhodoferax sp.
TGCCCATGATGGGCAACAGGAAGAATTTGCCGAAGGCCATCACGATGCCGGACACCGCCAGCACCAGAAAAGCAGCCACATTGGCCCAGTGCGCTGAGCGCTCGAAGGCTGAGAAACGCTCGATCACGCGTCCGGTCAGTTCCTCCTTGACCTTGATAGGGCCGATCTTGAAGTGAAACAGGGCAATCGCGCCCAGCACAATCAACAGCAGCGAACCGCCATAGGGAATCAGCCAGTTGTTGCGCACTTGGCGCCAGGCTTCACCGGCATTGGTCAGGCGCGAACCCGGGTACTGGACAAAAGGCTGGATCAGCACACCAGCCTCGGGCGCCTGGGTCTTGGGCAGGCTGCTGTAACCCGCCACGCCCGAGTTCACCTGGCGCCACATGGGCGCGTTATTGCCAGGCTGCACACGGACGCGCTCACCATTGGTCTGATTGGCATAACCCGGTTCCTCACTGGCATCGGGCTTGACATCCATGATGTTCTGGCCCTGGATACCGGGCATGGCCGCTGCGGGTGCTGCGTCAGGTGCGGGGGCGGTTGCAGGTGTTGTTTGCGCCACGGCACTGCTCCAGCACAAGGCCAGCGCAGCAAGGACTGAAAAGGCTTTGATCATGGTGACCTCCTGCTCAGTTCATGCGGGTGTAATCGTTTTGACCGTACTGGTTACGCGCTTTCAGCTGCGCCTCCCAGCTCGCCTTGTCTCCCGGTTTCCAGTCGGGGTTGACATAGGGCTTGCCGGTTCCGGTGTAGGCGGCGCCGTCTTGCTTGCTGGCGGTCAACTCCTGGGGTTGGTCGCCGCAGGCACTCAAGCCGGCTGCTAAAACGATTGCAAAAATGACTTTTTTCATGACTTTGCTCCTTCGGGGGCGGTCACGCCGGGTTGGCCCGCCTGCTTTGAACCATAAGCCGTGCCCCAACCCCAGACCTCGGCACCCTTGCCACGGCGCAGCACGCGGTTGCGGAAGATGTCGGCCACCACGTCACCGTCGCCGGCAATCAAGGCCTTGGTCGAGCACATTTCGGCGCAGGCCGGCAGCTTGCCCTCGGCCAGGCGGTTGCGACCATATTTCTCGAACTCGGCTTGGCTGCCGTTGGCCTCGGGGCCACCGGCGCAAAAGGTGCACTTGTCCATCTTTCCGCGCACACCAAAGGTGCCTTGCGAAGGAAACTGAGGTGCGCCGAAGGGGCAGGCATAAGAGCAGTAACCGCAACCAATGCACACATCCTTGTCATGCAGCACCACACCTTCGTCGGTGCGGTAGAAGCAGTTGACCGGGCACACCGCCATGCAGGGCGCGTCGCTGCAGTGCATGCAGGCCACAGAGATCGATTTTTCACCGGGCACACCGTCGTTCAGGGTGACCACGCGGCGGCGGTTGACACCCCAGGGAACTTCGTGTTCGTTCTTGCACGCGGTCACGCAACCGTTGCATTCAATACAGCGCTCTGCGTCGCAGACAAATTTCATACGGGCCATGTTGTTCTCCTTATGCTTTCTCGACGTTACAGACCGTGGTCTTGGTTTCCTGCATCATTGTCACGCTGTCATAACCATAGGTGGTCGCCGTGTTGACGGCCTCGCCGCGCACAATGGGCGCCGCCCCGGCCGGGTAATGAGACAACATGTCGGCACCTTGCCAGCGACCGGAGAAGTGGAAGGGCAAGAACACCGTGTCGGGGCCGACGCGCTCGGTCACCAGTGCCTGCACGTTCAGACGTGCGCCAGTGGGTGTGGACACCCAGGCCCGCTCGCCGTTGCGAATGCCCTTGTCAGCCGCCACCTTGGGGTTGATCTCAATGAACATTTCCTGTTGCAACTCGGCCAGCCACGGGTTGGAGCGGGTTTCCTCGCCACCACCCTCATACTCGGTCAGGCGCCCAGAAGTCATGATGAACGGGAACTTCTCGTGCACCTTGTCGGCCACCGCCTTGTCCTGCACCGTTTTGTACAGCGTGGGCAGACGCCAGAAAGCTTTCTTGTCGTCGTGCGTCGGGTACTTGGCGACCAGGTCAGGCCGAATGCCATACAAGGGCTCGCGGTGTTTCGGGATGGCATCGGGGAAATTCCACACCACGGCGCGCGCCTTGGCGTTGCCGAACACATGGCAACCATGCACCTTGAGCACCACGCGCTGGATGCCGCCCGACAGGTCGGTCTTCCAGTTCTTGCCTTCGGCGGCGACTTTTTCAGCGTCGGTCAAGTCGCCCCACCAGCCGAGTTTTTTGAGCAGCACGTGGTCGAACTCGGGGTAACCCGTGGTGATGTCGGCACCCAGCGAGTGGGAGCCGTCTTCGGCCAGCAGGTTGACGCCGTCTTTTTCAACACCGAAGTTGGCGCGGAAGTTACCGCCGCCGTCCATCACGTGTTTTGAGGTGTCGTACAGATTGGGTGAGCCCGGGTGCTTGAGCTCGGGCGTGCCGTAACAAGGCCATGGCAGGCCAAAATAATCGCCGGTGAAGTCGTAGCCGGTTTCCTTGTCCTTGCCGCCTTTGGCGCGCAGGGTTTTCACGTCAAACAGGTGCATATTGCGCATGTGCGCCTTGATGCGCTCCGGGCTCTGGCCGGTGTAGCCAATGGTCCAGGTGGCGGTGTTGATTTCGCGCAGGATATCCTCTGGCGCCGGCTCGTCCATGCCGTTGACTTTTTGCATTTTGTAGTTGACTGACAGCTCCTTGCCAAAGCCGAGCTTGTCGGCAAACTGCTGCATGATCATGTGGTCGGAGCGGCTTTCCCACAGCGGCTCGATCACTTATTCGCGCCACTGGATGGAACGGTTCGAGGCCGAGCCCGAACCACTGGTCTCGAACTGGGTGGCCGCCGGCAGCAGGTAGACCGCACGGTTCGGATTCAGGTCTTCGGGCTTGCCGGGCATGGCGGCCATGGCTGCGGTGGCTGACGGATAGGGGTCC
>JBASJO010000452.1:0-2854 GCA_049655365.1 Rhodoferax sp.
GCCGGTCCTCGCGCCAGCGCACCGGCCGCTTCAGGTGACGCGCCAGCGCAGCCACCGCCAACTCTTCCCGGTACAGGGCGATTTTCTGGCCGAAGCCGCCGCCCACGTCCGGCGATATGACACTGACCTGGGATTCCGACAGGCGCAATCGGCTGGCCAGGGTGGTGCGGTAGGGATGCGGCACCTGGGTTCCGACATGAAAGGTCAGATGTTGGCGCCCGTCGTCCCACACCGCGATGCAGCCGCGCGTCTCGATCGGCAAATGGGTCTGCCGGTGCTGGGAAAAAGTGCTCTCGATCACCCGGTGGGCCTCGCGCTTGCGTGCTGCGACATCGCCATGGTCCGCATGCTGGTGCGACAACAGGTTGGAGCTCAGGCTGTCATCCACCCGCGGCGCCTCCGGCGCCAGCGCCTGCCACATGGTGCTGACTGCGGGCAGCACGTCGTAATCCACCAGCACCTGCTCGGCAGCGTCCTCCGCCAGATAGCGGTCGGTCGCCAGCACGCAGGCCACCGGGTCACCCTGAAAGCGCACTTTGTCGATGGGCAGGGTGTCCATCTCCATCGGCTGCAGCCCCGCGATGGGCGGCGCCATGCGCTGGCGCGTGGTCCACTGCGCCAGATCCTGCCCGGTGAACACCGCCACCACACCAGGCATCTCACACGCCGCCCCTGCGTTGACTGAAACGATGCGGGCGTGGGCATGGGGTGAACGCACAAAGCAGGCATGCAGGGCGCCCGGCATGTCGATGTCGTCCACGAAGCGGCCCTGCCCGGTCAGCAGCCGGTAGTCTTCCTTGCGCGGAAGATGCTGGCCGATGTGCCGAAACTCAGGCGGCGACATGGTCCGCATTCCTTCGCATCTGTGCCGCCGCCAGCTGGACGGCTTTGACAATATTCTGGTAGCCGGTGCAGCGGCACAGGTTGCCCGACAGCACATCGCGAATTTCCTCCTCGCTTGGCGCCGGATTGCTTTTGAGAAACGCCTCGAAGGTCATCACGATGCCAGGCGTGCAAAAGCCGCACTGCAAGCCATGGACCTCGTGCAACGCCTGCTGCAGCGGTGACAAGACGCCGTTGCTGGCCACCGACTCGATCGTCGACACCTCATGTCCCTCCATCTGGATGGCATAGGTCAGGCAGGAGCGCACCGGCTTGCCATCGACCAGCACGGTGCAGGCGCCACAGACACCATGCTCGCAGCCGACGTGGGTGCCGGTCAAACGACAATCCTCGCGCAGCGCATCGGCCAGCAGCTTGCGGGGTTCCACCAGCAGCTCGTGGTTTTCACCATTGACGGTCAGCGTGATCGATCGTTTCTCCACATGGCTCATTTGATTCATCCTTTGGCGCGACTCAAGGCGCTCTCCAATGCCTGTTGCACCAGCTTTTCGGTCAATTCCCTGCGGTACACCGCCGTGATGCCCGCGTCGTCTTCGGGCGCCACGGCGGCGCGCACCGCGCGCGCCACCTCCGCCGCCCATACCGTATTGGCAATCTGACCGAGCAAGGGGCGCACCATGTCATCACACGACTGCGGGATGGCACGCACGCCGCTCAAGCCCAGGCGCACGCGCACGACGCGCTCGTCCTGCAGTGCCACGGTGGCGGCCACCGCGACGATCGCGTAGTCGCCATGACGGCGATTGAACAATTGAAAAGACGCCCCCTCATTCACGCTGATGGTCGGAAAGTGCACGCAACGGATGATTTCATCCGGCGCCAGCGCTGTCGTCATGGCGGACTGGAAAAAGGCTGAAGCCGGCACACGGCGTGACCCGCCCTGGCGCGCGATCTCGATTTCCGCGCCCAGCGTCATCGCAATCAGCGGAAACTGCGCGGCCGGGTCGGCATGCGCCAGGCTCCCGCCGAGGGTGCCGCGCTGGCGAATCGCATAGTGGCCGATGGTTTTCGCTGCTTGCCCCAGCAAGGGGCAGCGGGCCTGCACCAGCGCGGAACCGGCAATCTGCGCGTGCCGGGTCAGGGCGCCAATGCGCAGAAAGGCACCACTTTCACGAATATAGGCGAGCTCCGTCAGGTCATTCAGGTCAATGAGCGCCGATGGCATGGCCAGTCGCATGTTCAACATCGGCCCCAGGCTCTGACCACCGGCAATCAACTTGGCGCGGCCAGCGCCAGCCGCGAGTTGTTGCAGCGCCTCTTCCAGCGAGCTGGGACGCAGGTAGTCGAAGGCAGCGGGCTTCACAAACCCGTCCTACCAGACCAGGCTCTGGCTGTCCTGCTGGTCGAACAAGTGCAGGCGGTTCAGGTTCACGCGCAGGACTGCGTTGTCGCCGTCCTTGTGCTGGCCTTCCTTGCCGACGCGAAAGAACAGCTTGGTCCCCTCCACTTCCAGTTCCAGAAACTGGTCGGACCCGACCGGCAGCACCGAGAGAATGCGGCCCTGCAGGCAATCTCCGGTAGCTTCGCTGCTGTGCGATGCCACGTCTTCGGCGCGGATGCCCAGCACCACGGCGCGCCCGGCCTGGCCGCTGACTCGCTCGGCAACGTGCGGAGGCAGCACCAGCGCCAGTTGACCACGCCGGAACACCATCTGTCCGCCCTCCATGGCCAGTGCGCCCTCCATGAAATTGATCGGCGGATTACCCAGAAACGAGGCCACGAACATGTTGCGCGGGCGCTCATAAATGTCGTCCGGCTTGCCAATTTGCTGCACCACGCCGCTGCGCATGACCACAATGCGGTCGGCCAGCGTCAGGGCTTCGGCCTGATCGTGCGTGACGTAGACAAACGTGGTCTGCATGGCCTGATGCAACTGCTTGATCTCGGCCCGCATGGATATGCGCAGCGTCGCATCCAGGTTCGACAAGGGCTCGTCCATCAAAAATACCGC
>JBASJO010000453.1:0-6848 GCA_049655365.1 Rhodoferax sp.
GGGATCATGTAGTAGGCCGCGCCCATGAAGCCGAACAGCAGCCAGACGATCAGCAGGTTGGTGTGCACCATGCGCGCCTGGTTGAAAGGAATGTACGGAAAGGCAAAGTCGCCAATCACGTATTGCAGCCCGAGCGTGATGCCGAAGATGATTTGGGCGGTGAAGAGCACCAGGGCGGCAACGAAGTAATACTTCGCTACCCCCTGGGATTTGTATTTGAGTGTGGTCGCTTGCATGTTGTTTTTCCTGGTGTGTTCAGACGGGTGACTCTGATCAGCCTTCGATGTTCGGTGGCCAGTTTTCGGTGTTCACGTTGTTGGTCCAACGCAAAAACTCCACCAGGTCGTTGAGTTGTTCTTCTGTGAAGTTGAACTGCGGCATCTGGCGGCGCCCCGGGATGTGGGTAGGTTGTGCTGCAATCCAGGCCTTGATGAATTCGGGGCCGCGACGCTTGTACACGTTGCCCAGCTCGGGGGCAAAGTAGGCGCCTTCGCCCAGCAGCGTGTGGCAGCCGATGCAGTTGCGGGTTTCCCAGAGTCCCTTGCCCTTGATGACGGCCGGCGTGATGGCCTCGGCGTTGGAGCGGAACGGGATCTTGCGTTCGCTGTCAAATATCAGGGCCGCAAAAACAAAGATAAAAAAGACCGTCCCGCCATAAAACATGTTGCGGGCCATCTGCTTGGTAAAGCCACTGGCTTTGACTTGGTTCATCGTGTGAAGCTCCAAAAAGTAGGGTTGGGAAGAAGCGGATGCCCTGTCAGACGCGGACGAAATCAATCACGATGGCACCAGGCTCGCGTTGCACGTAGGCAATCGACACGGCATCGCCATAACGGGCGCTGAGTTGGTGCAACAAGGGAATCGGATCGTGGTCATTGCAGAAGCGCATGGTCTCACCGGGCTGAAGCGCATCGAGTGCACCAAAAATGGCCGCATGACGAAAGCGTTTGGCCACACCGCGGGCATCAAACGGGTAAATGGCTTCAGGGGTGACGTGACCGGTGGCACAGGAACTCATGGCGTGACTCCAAACAAATTTAAAGATTCATTGTATGTGCATCTTTAAATGCAACAATGGAAACCGCCCGATAAATCGTACGGCTAGTTCTAAAAAGTCGAGGCAGTAGTTCTTAAGAACTAGAACGGACGATGCCTGCTAGTTCCAAATAATGCTGGCACACGTTCCACAGAGGGATACCGCAAAAGCCTCACCAAACCTACAGTCTTGCCATACAAAAAGGAGTTTTTGATATGACCAAGAAAGGGCAGGCCCTCTCCGTGCTGATCGTCAGCACCTTCGCCTTCACCGTGTGTTTCATGGTGTGGATGATGTTTGCCGTGATCGGCATTCCGATCAAGAAAACGCTGGACCTCAACTCGACCCAGTTTGGTTTGCTGATGGCCACGCCGGTGCTGACCGGTTCGCTGATCCGGGTGCCGCTAGGCATCTGGACCGACAAATTTGGCGGCCGCATCGTGATGACCCTGCTGATGGCTTCCACGGTGCCCGCCATCTGGCTGATGTCGTATGCCACCGAGTTCTGGCAGTACCTGACGATTGGTCTTTTCGTCGGTCTGGCCGGCGGTTCGTTTTCGGTGGGCACGCCTTATGTGGCGCGCTGGTTCCCGAAACATCAGCAGGGTTTCGCCATGGGCATTTACGGTGCCGGCAACTCGGGCGCTGCGGTCAACAAGTTTTTGGCACCGGCCCTGGTGGTGGGCTTTGGCTGGACCATGGTGCCGCAGGTGTACGCCGCCATCATGCTCGGCACGGTGATTCTGTTCTGGTTCTTCAGCCACAGCGACCCGACCCACCTGGTACCCAGCCATGTCAAGTTCAGTGACCAGCTCAAGTCCTTGAAAGACCCCAAGGTCATCAAATATTGCCAGTACTACAGCATCGTGTTCGGTGGCTATGTGGCACTGTCCTTGTGGATGGTGCAGTACTACGTGGGCGAGTTTGGCCTGGACATCCGCACCGCCGCCCTGCTCGCCGCCTGCTTCTCGCTGCCGGGCGGTGTCTTGCGCGCCGTCGGTGGCTGGCTGTCTGACAAATACGGCGCCCATGCCATGACCTGGTGGGTGCTGTGGGTGAGCTGGGTCTGCCTGTTCCTGCTGAGCTACCCGCAGACCGATTTCACCATTGCCACCGTCGATGGCCCCAAGACCTTTCACATTGGCCTGAATGTCTACCTGTTCACCTTGCTGATGTTCACACTGGGCATCGCCTGGGCTGTTGGCAAGGCCAGCGTCTTCAAGTACATCAGTGACGATTACCCGGAAAACATCGGCACCATCAGCGGCATCGTCGGTCTGGCCGGCGGCCTGGGCGGCTTCCTGCTGCCCATCATGTTCGGTGCCCTGATGGACCTGACCGGCATCCGCTCCAGCGCCTTCATGCTGATGTACGGCGTCGTCTGGGTGTCCTTGATCTGGATGTACTGGACCGAAGTGCGCGCCAAGGAGTACATGGCCCACAAGAGCCCGCCCGAGATCACCGCACAAATCATTTCCAACTGAAAGAACTTATGAGCAATACAAAAGCATCAGGCGCAGACATCGCCGACTGGCGCCCGGAAGACGAGCAGTTCTGGGAAACCACGGGCAAGCGCGTCGCCAACCGCAACCTCTGGATTTCCATCCCCAACCTGCTGGTGGCCTTTGCCGTGTGGGCGATGTGGGGCATCATCACCGTGCAGATGATCAACCTGGGCTTTCCGTTCAAGCCCGCTGAAATGTTCACCCTGACCGCCATCGCGGGGCTGATGGGCGCCACCTTCCGCATCCCGGCATCCTTCTTCATTCGCCTGTCGGGTGGACGCAACACCATCTTCCTGACCTCGGCGCTGCTGATGATCCCCGCCATCTGGACCGGCATTGCACTGCAGGACACCAGTACACCGCTGTGGGTATTCCAGGCCTGCGCCTTCCTGAGCGGCATCGGTGGCGGCAACTTTGCCTGCTCGATGTCCAACATTTCGGGCTTTTACCCCAAGCGACTGCAGGGCACCGGCCTGGGACTGAACGCCGGTCTGGGCAACTTTGGTGTCACCACCATGCAAGTGCTCATTCCGCTGGTCATGACGGTGGGCCTGTTTGGCGCTGTCGGCGGTGGCTCGATGGTGCTGACCAAGGACAGCGGCTGGATCATGGGCAAGATTCTGGCCGGAACACCCACTTTCATTCAAAACGCCGGCTTCATCTGGGCCGCCATTTTGTTGCCGCTGGTGGCAGCCGCCTGGTTTGGCATGAACAACCTGCTGCCTCTGTCGCCCAACTACGGTGGCACGCTGGCAGCGTTTTCCAAAATACTGTACCTGTGGGGCATTACCGGCCTGATCGGCGGCTTGGGGCTGTACTTGTACCTGCCGGCACCCACCGGTCTGGGTCTGCTCAATATGTGGGTGGCTTTGCCCTTGATCATCGTGGCCACCCTGATGGCCATGCGGCTGGCAGCCTTCGGCGAAATGAAGGGCAACATTGCCAAGCAGTTCGACATATTCAAGAACAAGCACACCTGGTCCATGACGCTGCTTTACATCGTGACCTTCGGCTCCTTCATTGGGTTCTCCATGGCCCTGCCGCTGTCGATCACGGTGATTTTCGGTGTCAGCCACGTGCCTGACGCGGCCGGCATCATGCAGCACACCCTGAAAAACCCGAACGCACCGTCCGCCCTCACCTACGCCTGGATCGGCCCGTTTGTTGGCGCCCTGATTCGGCCAGTGGGCGGCTGGATCTCTGACAAGGTGGGCGGTTCCATCGTGACCCAGGTGATCTCGGCCGTCATGGTGGGCGCCTCGGCAGGTGTCGGCTACGTCATGATGCAGGCTTACAGCTCGGCCACGCCAGAGCAGTACTTCTCGACCTTCATGTGGCTCTTTGTGCTGCTGTTTGCCGCCAGCGGCATTGGCAACGGTTCCACCTTCCGCACCATCGGGGTCATTTTTGACCGCCAGCAAGCCGGCCCAGTGCTGGGCTGGACTTCTGCCGTCGCCGCTTACGGCGCCTTCATTGCCCCGGTGGTGATTGGTGCCCAGATCAAGGCCGGCACACCGCAAACGGCCATGTACGGCTTCGCCATCTTTTACGCGCTGTGCCTGATCCTGAACTGGTGGTTCTATTTGCGCAGCGGCTCGGAGATCAAAAACCCATGAACGCCCGGATTGTCATTGCGAGCCCTTCGACGGGCTCAAGACAGGCTGTAGCGCGGTAATCCATGCCTCCTGAATTCATGGATCGCCACGTCGCTTCGCTCCTCGCGATGACAGGAAGTTTTCATTTCAATTTTTTACAGAGGTAAACCATGAGCCATTTTCTTGATCGACTCACTTATTTCTCGCAACCCAAAGAGGCTTTCTCTGGCGAGCACGGTGTCACCACGGGTGAAGACCGCACTTGGGAAGACGCCTACCGCACCCGCTGGGCGCACGACAAAATTGTGCGTAGCACGCACGGCGTGAACTGCACCGGCTCCTGCTCCTGGAAGATTTACGTCAAGGGCGGCATCGTGACCTGGGAAACCCAGCAAACCGACTACCCGCGCACGCGCTGGGACATGCCCAACCACGAACCACGTGGTTGCGCCCGCGGCGCCAGCTACAGCTGGTATTTGTACAGCGCCAACCGCGTCAAGTACCCGCTGGTGCGTGGCCGCCTGCTGAAACTCTGGCGTGAAGCCCGCCTGTCGATGGACCCGGTGGACGCCTGGGCCTCGATTGCCCAGGA
Source organism: Rhodoferax sp. (assembly GCA_049655365.1). Taxonomy (GTDB): domain Bacteria; phylum Pseudomonadota; class Gammaproteobacteria; order Burkholderiales; family Burkholderiaceae_C; genus Rhodoferax. The sequence goes on from JBASJO010000453.1 coordinate 4,729, forward strand.
CGATGCCAAGCGCCGTGATTACCAAAGCGTGCGCGGCCTCGGCGGCTTTGTGCGCTCGGGCTGGGATGAGGTCAATGAAATGATCGCCGCAGCCAACATCTACACCATCAAGAAACACGGCCCCGACCGCGTCATCGGCTTCTCTCCCATTCCCGCCATGTCGATGGTCAGTTATGCCGCCGGTAGCCGTTACCTGAGCTTGATTGGCGGCGTCTGCATGAGCTTTTATGACTGGTACTGCGACCTGCCCCCCGCCAGCCCGCAGATTTGGGGCGAGCAAACCGACGTGCCCGAGTCGGCCGACTGGTACAACAGCAGCTTCATCATCGCCTGGGGTTCCAACGTGCCGCAAACGCGCACACCCGACGCTCACTTCTTCACCGAGGTGCGCTACAAAGGCACCAAGACCGTGGCCGTCACGCCCGACTACTCGGAAGTGGCCAAGCTCTCCGATATCTGGATGAAACCCAAACAGGGCACCGACGCGGCCGTCGCTATGGCCATGGGCCATGTGATCCTGAAAGAGTTCTACTTCCCCGACAAGGGCGAGCGCAGCACCTACTTTGACGACTACGTGCGTCGTTACACCGACATGCCGATGCTGGTGATGCTCAAAGAGCAGACCCTGCCCAGCGGCGAGGTGGTGATGGTGCCCGATCGTTATGTGCGCGCCTCCGACTTCAACGGCAAGCTCGGTGCTGCCAACAACCCCGAGTGGAAAACCGTCGCCCTCAACGAAGACGGCAAGGTGGTGCTGCCCAACGGCGCCATCGGTTTCCGCTGGGGCGCTGACGGCCGCGCCGATGAAGGCCAGTGGAACCTGCACGCCAAGGAAGCGCGTCACGGCACGGATGTCAAGCTCAAGCTCACGGTCATGGAAGGTGAAAACGCGAGCACCGAGACGGCCAAGGTGGGCTTCCCCTACTTTGGTGGCATCGTCAGCGAAAACTTCCCCAACAACGCCACTGGAGACGCCGCCAACAACGTGCTGGTGCGTACCGTGCCGGTGCAACGCATTTCGCTCGGCAAGGAAGGCGACAAGCGCGAGGCGCTGGTGGCCACCGTGTTCGACCTGCAGGTCGCCAACTACGGCGTGGCCCGCGGTCTGCCCGGAGAAATGGCGGCCAAGGACTTCGACGACGACACCCCTTACACCCCGGCCTGGCAGGAGCGCATCACCGGCACACCGCGTGAGCAGCTCATCACCGTGGCGCGCCAGTTTGCTGAAAATGCCGACAAGACCCATGGCAAGTCCATGGTCATCATCGGTGCGGCCATGAACCACTGGTACCACGCCGACATGAACTACCGTGGCGTCATCAACATGCTGATGATGTGCGGCTGTATTGGTCAGTCGGGTGGTGGCTGGGCACACTATGTGGGCCAGGAAAAACTGCGCCCGCAAACCGGCTGGACCGCGCTGGCCTTTGCGCTGGACTGGATCCGTCCACCCCGGCAAATGAACTCCACCAGCTTCTTCTACGCCCACACCGACCAGTGGCGCTACGAGAAGCTCGGCATGGAAGAGGTGCTTTCGCCCCTGGCCGACAAGAAGATGTACGGCGGCAGCATGATCGACTACAACGTGCGTGCCGAGCGCATGGGCTGGCTGCCCTCCGCCCCGCAACTGCAGACCAACCCGATGCAGGTGGTGAAGGACGCCGTGGCGGCCGGCATGGACCCGAAGGACTACACGGTCAAGGGCCTGAAGGACGGCACGCTCAAGATGAGCTGTGAGGACCCGGACCATCCGGCCAACTGGCCGCGCAACATGTTTGTCTGGCGCTCCAACATCCTGGGCTCCAGCGGCAAAGGCCACGAGTACTTCCTCAAGCACCTGCTGGGCACCAGCCACGGCGTGCAGGGCAAGGACCTCGGCCGCGACGAGGCCAAGCCGACCGAGGTGGTGTGGCATGACCAGGCGCCAGAAGGCAAGCTGGACCTGCTGGTCACGCTCGACTTCCGCATGAGCACGACCTGCCTGTACTCCGACATCGTGCTACCGACCGCCACCTGGTACGAGAAGAACGACCTCAATACCAGCGACATGCACCCCTTCATCCATCCGCTGTCCACCGCGGTGGACCCGGCTTGGCAGAGCAAGAGCGACTGGGAAATCT
>JBASJO010000454.1:0-8130 GCA_049655365.1 Rhodoferax sp.
ATCGAGCGCTACCGCATCAATGATTCGGTGGGCCACAAGGGTGACATCGACATGGCCTCGGTGGGCCTGGTCTATCGCTTTGGTGGCAAAACACCCACGCCGGTGGCACAGACCTACGCCCCGGCACCGGTGATCATCGCCCAGGCACCGGCCCCGGTGTACGTGGCACCGCCAGCGCCCCCGGCACCCGTCCCTGCGGCCATGCCGCAGAAGGTAAGTTTTTCCGCCGACTCCCTGTTCGACTTTGACAGCGCCGCCGTCAAACCCGCCGGTCGTGCCGAGCTCGACAAACTGGCGGCCAATTTGCGCGGTGTTGACTTTGACGTGATTCAGGTCACCGGCCACACCGACCGCATTGGTCGCCAGGCCTATAACCTGAAGCTGTCCACCCAGCGCGCCGAGGCCGTCGGCAACTACCTGGTCAGCGCCACTGGCATTCCAGCCAGCAAGATCAGCACCCGAGGCGTCAATGGCGCCGACCCCGTCACCAAGCCCGGTGAATGTGTCGGCACCAAAGTAACCCCGGCCCTGATCGCCTGCCTGCAGCCTGACCGCCGCGTGGACATCGAAGTCACTGGTCAACGTTAACCCTGGACCTGCCTGGCGGATTCGCCGGGCAGGCGGAGAATTTTTATGCCTAGTCCAAAGACCACGGGTCACACGTGGTGCACCACTGCGCACGGTGACAATGCCAAGGCAGCCGGTGCCGATCTGGCTGCACTGGGCGAGCACATGAGCAGCTGCCCACAATTGCACCGACATCTGCTGAGCCTGCAAGGCGCAACCGAAGCCATGAACGGCTTTGTCGCGACCCGCTTTGTCTCGACCTTGCTGGTGCTGGCCGTCCTCATTGGTCTTGGCTCTTGGCTGCTTTGACGCGTCTCACGCAGCCCAGGCTGCGTACCCTGATGCCCGATGCATCAGAAATTTTGTGCCAGTTACTTGATCGTTCACGCGGTTCGGTCTTGAGCCCCATTCGCGCCGAAATTTTTGGCCCGCAACGCTTTGCCCAGCATGGCCGGAGTCTGGCGCAAACCCACCGCGCCACGCGCACAAGCGGACGCACCGGCAACTTTTTTCCCCGCATTCAAAGTAACCTGGCCATGCTGCGTGAGGCCCACCAGTACATTGGCGGCCAAGCCAGCACCGGCTACGACATCAGCCCGGCGGCCGAATGGCTGCTCGACAACTTCCACCTGATCGAGGCCCAGCTCAACGAGATCAAGGCCGGCTTGCCGCGCAGTTACTTCACCACCCTGCCCAAGCTGCTCGATGAGCCGCTGGCCGGCCTGCCGCGCGTGTACGGCGTGGCCTGGGCTTTTGTGGCCCACACCGACGGTGCCTTCGATGCAGCCATGCTGGTGAATTTTCTGGGCGCTTACCAGGAGGTGCGTGAGCTGCACCTGAGCGAGATGTGGGCACTGCCCACCACCTTGCGTGTGGTGCTGATCGAAAACCTGCGCCGGCTGGCGGTGCGCGTGGCCACCAACAAGGCTGCGCGCGAGGTGGCCAACCGCTGCATTGACCAGCTCGACGTCACGCCGCTGTCCACCTTCAAGGAATTGCTGGACTTGCTCAATGCGCGTGGCCTGGGCCGTGTGTTCCTGGTGCAAATGGCCCAGCGCTTGCAAGACTTTGGCACCACCACCACGACACCCGAGCAAGTGCGGGTGCAGGAATGGCTGCACACCGCCCTGCCCGAGCTGGCCGCCGTGCAACTCCAGCAAGGCGCCGACCAGGCCGCCGACAACCTCAGCATGAGCAACGCCATCACCGCGCTGCGCGCCATTGGCGATGCCGACTGGCCCGAACTCATTGCCCAAAGCAGCCCCTTGATGCTCCTGATGCTGGGCTCACCCGTGTTTGCCGCCGAAGACACCAGCACCCGCGACCAGACCCTGCACGCCATTGAGCGGCTGGCCAGGCGCAGCCGACAGTCTGAACTGACCGTGGCGCGCCACTTGCTGGGCTTGATGGCCACCCCTACCGACGCCGCCAGTTCCGCCACAGCACACTGGCTGCAGGGCAGCGGACGACCCGCCCTCTGGGCCAGCCTGGGCTTGCCGGCAAGCCGGGCAGCGCTTTGGCCCTTCTGGCGCGCACGCCTGGCCTTGCCCACTTATCTGGGGGTTCTTTTTGTCAGCGTGCTGGCGCTGTTATGGCTGGTGCAGCGCCACAGCACCGAACAGGCCGTCGGCCTGACCTGGCTGGTGTTGGCGTTGGCGCTGTTCCCGGCGTCGGAGGCCGTCATTGCCGTCATCCACCGGCTCATCAGCGAATCGCTCAAACCCCGGCACCTGCCACGGCTGGCCTTTGCCGACGGCATTCCACCCGAGCACGGCGTCCTGGTGGTGATTCCCGGCATGCTCACCAGCGCCGCGTCCACGCAGGCCCTGGTGAATCGGCTGGAGTTGCATTACCTGGCCAACCCCGAGCCGCAGGCCCAGTTTGCGCTGCTCACCGACTGGGCCGACGCCGACACCGCCGACACCGGCACCGACGCAGCGGGTCTGGCCAACGCTAGCCGGGGCGTCCAGGAGCTCAATGCCCGCCACCCCCGAGGCGCGCTTGAAATGGGTAGCGCACCACGCTTCATCCTGTTGCACCGACAGCGACACTTCAGCCCCAGCGAACAGCGCTGGATTGGCTGGGAGCGCAAGCGTGGCAAGCTGGAATTGCTCATTGACGCACTAGCGCAAGGCAACAGCAACGCCTTTCTGGACCTGGGCGAGACCTCGCGCATGGCAAGCGGCCTGCCCTACATCGTCACCCTCGACAGTGACACCCAACTGCCGCCGGGCAAGCTCCGCGAATTGGTGGGGGTGGCAGCGCACCCGCACAACCAACCAAGGCTCGATGCCAGCGCGCGCCGGGTGGTGGCCGGCTACAGCATTCTGCAACCACGGGTGGCCACGCCCTTGCCGGCGGTGAAGGAATTCACGCTGTACCACTGGCTGTTTGCCGGCCAGTGCGGCATCGACCCCTACAGCGCCGCCAGCTCGGAGGTTTACCAGGACGTGTTTGCCGAGGGCACCTTCACCGGCAAAGGCCTGCTCAACGTGCAGGCACTGCATGCGGTGCTGTCCAAGCGGCTGCCCGAGGGCCAAGTGCTCAGCCATGACCTGTTAGAGGGCGCCATTTCCCGCTGCGCTGCGGTGAGCGACATCATGGTGCTGGAAGACGCACCTTTTCATGCCGATGTGGCGGCCTCACGGGTGCACCGCTGGACCCGGGGCGACTGGCAACTGCTGCCGTTTTTGCTGGCCCCTGCACGTTACGGCCTGAGCGCCATCAACCGCTGGAAAATGCTCGACAACCTGCGCCGCTCGCTGGTGGCCCCGATGTCCTTGGGCTTGTTGCTGGTCAGTCTGGCGGGCTGGGTGCTGTCGCCGTGGCTGGCCCTGAGTCTGGTGCTGGCGGCGTTTTCTGCCGGCCCGCTGATGGGCACCCTGGCCGGGCTGGCGCCCAGCCGCGACGACATGGCCACGGGCCATTTTTATCGTGCCGCCCTGACCGACCTGGCACGCGCCTTGTGCGGTGGTCTGTGGCTGCTGGCGCAGTTGCTGCAGCAGTCGCTGCTGGCCCTGGACGCCGTGGTCCGTGCCCTGTACCGCCTGACGGTCAGCCGGCGCCACCTGCTGCAATGGACCACGGCCGAGGCCGCGCAAGCGCAGGCCAAAACCACGCTGTCGGGCGTGCTGCGGCAACACCGCGCGGAACCCCTGGTGGCGCTGCTGCTGTGGGCGGCCTTGCTCTGGGCCGGTTCGCCCACACCCTGGCTGGCGGGCAGCCTGTGCCTGCTGTGGGCGGCCTCGCCACTGTGGACCTGGCTGGTCAGCCGGACCACCCCGGTGGACACGGGTACGCCGCTCACCCAGCCAGAGCACGCCTACCTGGCCGGCATTGCCCGCGACACCTGGCGCTACTTTGAACGCTACGTTGGGCCGGACGACCGTCACCTGCCGCCCGACAACCTGCAGAGCTCACCCTATGACATGGTGGCGCACCGCACCTCGCCCACCAACATCGGGCTTTACCTGCTCGCAGTCACCTGCGCGCGCCAATTCGGCTGGATCGGCACCCAGGATGTGTTGACCCGCCTCGAAGCCACGCTGGCCTCGCTGCTCACGCTGGAGCGCCACCGGGGCCATTTTCTGAACTGGTACGACACCCAAAGCGGTCAGCCCTTGTTGCCCAGTTACGTGTCCACCGTGGACAGCGGCAACCTCAGCGGCCACTTGCTGGCGGTGGCGCAGGCTTGCCGCGAGCTGGCGCTTGACCCCTTTGACGAGCGCGCCGCGGTGCAGGCCATCGACGCCTCCCGGCATCGCCTGGCACCCCTGCTGAAGGCACGCACCACCCTGACGCCTGCGCAACGCGTGGAACTCCGGTGGCTGTTGCAGGACCACCGCGCCACCCTGGCCTCAGCCCGGCTGGACCAGGAAGAAAAGCAAGCCGAAACCACGGCTGCGCCCAGCACCCGCCAACGCCTGCACACCCTGGCAAGCGCGCTGGAACAACTGGCCTGGCAGCCTGATTTCAGCTTCCTGTACAGCCGCCGACGCCACCTGTTCCACATTGGCTACCGGGTGGCAGAAAACCAGCGCGACGCCGGTTTTTACGACCTGTTGGCCTCGGAATCACGCCTGACCAGCCTGCTGGCCATTGCCAAGGGCGACGTGCCGGTGCGCCACTGGGGGGCCTTGGGTCGGCCCTTTTTTGCGGTCGGCAACGCCGCCGGCTTGCGTTCCTGGACCGGCTCCATGTTCGAGTACCTGATGCCCGGTGCCGTGCTCGATGAACCCTATGGCAGCGTGCTGCATGAAGCCGGCCACGCGGCCCTGCGTGAACACATGGTCTATGCCAAAGCCCTGGGCGTGCCCTGGGGCATTTCCGAGTCGGCCTACGCGGCCAGTGACGCCACGCTGGCCTACCAGTACGCACCGCACGGCGTACCCCGGCTGGCGCTGCGCCGCACGCCGGCCGATGAACTGGTGATCGCACCCTACGCCACCGCACTGGCGGCCCAGGTCTCGCCGCACTGCGCCAGCCAGAACTTCAAAGCCCTGGAAAAGCTGCAAACCCGTGGCCGTTATGGCTTCATCGAGGCGCTGGACTACTCGACCGCCGGGCGCACCGGCAGCGAGGCCTTTACCGCGGTGGAAACCTTCATGGCGCACCACCAGGGCATGAGCATCGTGGCCCTGGCCAATGTGCTGCTGCAAGGCTGCGCCCAGCGCTGGGGCATGGCCAATGCCCATGTGCAAGCGGTGTCGTCCTTGCTGCACGAGCGGGTGCCGCGCGAGATCCCGGTGTTGCAAGACCTGCCCCTGGCCATGCAAACGCCCTTGCAACGCCGCCACGTGCCCGCCCTGCTGCGGACCCTGGCGCCGGGCGACAGCGCCATCGAGCCCACCCAGGTCTTGTCGAATGGGCGCTACAGCGTGCTGCTGCGGGCCAACGGCGCCGGCTACAGCCGCTGGGGCCAGACTGGCATCAGTCGCTGGCGTGACGATGCGCTGCGCGACGAACATGGCAGCTTTTTCTACCTGCGCTGGGCGGGTCAGCCGCAAGCGTTTTCCACCACCCAGCACCCGGCACCCGACCCTGCTGCCCGCTACCAGAGCGTGTTTCATGCCGACCGGGTGTGTTTTGACGCCCATTGGTCTTTTTTGCAGGCCCACACCACGGTGTGGATCAGTCCCGAGGACGACATCGAGTTCAGGCAGATGGAGCTCAGCAACCTGAGTGATCGCACGCTTGAAGTGGAGCTCATGTCGGCCTTTGATGTGACGCTGTCCGACCCGCGGGCTGACGAAGCGCATCCGGCTTTTACCAACCTGTTTGTCACCGCCCAGTGGCTGGCCTCGCACCAGGCGCTGTGGTTTGAACGCAAGCCCCGCCTGCCCACTGAGGAGGGTCTGAAAATGGCCCACTTCCTGACCGACGCCAACGTCCCCCTGACGCGGGTTCGCGTGGCCACCGACCGCCAGCGCTGGCGCGGGCGCAACCAGGGCGTGAGTCAGCTGCTGGCCGATTGCGACCCGGCGCCAGGGGCAGCAGACGATCTGCCCATTCCGCTGGACACCGGTCTCGACCCGGTCTGCGCCATCGCCGTGACGCTGGTTCTGGCACCGCACAGCAAAGCCCGCCTGAGTTTTGCCACCGCCGCCTCGCCGAGTGCCCCCACCCTGCGCGCCGTGGTCGACAAGTACCGTCAGGCGGCCAATGTCAAGCGGGCTTCGCTGATGTCCGCCACCCTGACCAGCATCCGCTTGCGGACCTTGCGCATCAGTGCCGAAACCGTCACCGCCATGCAAACGCTCACCACCACGTTGGTGCAAACGCTGACCCGGGTGCAGGCGCGGCGCGTGCGCCCGGAGAACCCCGTTGATGCGGTCTGCGACCGGCGACTGCTCTGGCGCCTGGGCATTTCGGGCGACCGCCCCATCCTGTTGGTACTGGCCGGCGTACCCCAGGGCCTGGGGCTGATGCGGGCATTGACGCAGGCCTTGAACCTGTGGTCCTGGAGCCGCCTGGGCTGCGACCTGGTGGTGGTCAACACCGAGCCCACCTCTTACCTGATGCCGCTGCAACACGAGCTGGCCGCCCTGCGCGACCGCCACCGTGCCGACTGCGGTACCAGTGGTGACCCGTCGAGCGCCGGTTTTTTCCTGGTGCAGGCGCATGAGCTCAGCCGCGCCGAACTCAGCACACTGCACAGCCTGGCCAGGGTCCTGCTGCATGCCGATGGCCGGCCGCTGGCCTTTCATGTGCAGGAGCTCAACCGCCTGCACGAACAGGACCTGCAGGCACGGCATGACACCTCGACCGCGGCGCTGCTGCTGCCTCGCAGTGCCAAGCGCGCATCCGCCGACACACCCTCGCAGGGCCAATTTGCCGCCGATAGCGGCGAGTTCAGCTTTGACGTCAGCGCCAGCGAGCGCCCGGCGCGCCCCTGGATCAATGTGCTGGCCAACCCCGACTTTGGCGCCCATATTTCCGAGGCTGGCGGTGGCTACACCTGGGCCGTCAACAGCCGCCTGAACCAGCTCACCGCCTGGTCCAATGACCCGGTCGGTGACCCGACATCGGAATGGTTCTTGCTGCAGGACCGCAAAACCCGGGCACTTTGGCCACTCACCCCGTCCGCCAGCAGCGACGCGGGGCTGCGCTTTCAGGTCACGCACGGCCAGGGTGTCACCCGCATCAGCCACCTGCGTGAGGCCATCGACATCAGCATCAGCTGGTGTGTCGACCCGCACACCCGCATCAAGCAGATGACTGTGAGCCTGGTGAACCACGGCCCCAAGACCCGACAGCTGCGCCTGATCGGCATGGTGGAATGGCTGATGGGCGCCAACCGCAGCGACCGTGGCACGGTGCGCACCGCCGCGTTCCACCAGCGCCTGCCCGCGCAGCAACAAAAGCTGACGGCCTTGCTGAGCACCCAGCGCGAGGCCATGGCCGGCTTTGGCGGCGGCACCGCCTTTTTTGCCATGACCCAGGCGTCCGACGCGCCTGAGGACTGGACTTGCGACCGCCGCGAATGCTTCGATGCGCGCGGGCGCCTGGTCATGCCGGACTATTTTGGCCAGCACAGCGGCGACGGCCTCGACCCCTGCGCCGCCCTGTCCACCTCCGTCAGCCTGGCCAGTGGGCAAACGATCACGCACAGCTTTTTCCTGGGCTATGCCGACAATGCCGAAGCGGCGCGCCAATTGGCCACGCTGGCCACTCAGACGGCTGCGCCGCAGCGCTTGGACCAGGTGCGCCAGCACTGGCAGGCTTTGCTGGGCAGCACCACGGTCAAGACCCCTGACCCGCTGTTCGATGCCATGGTCAACCACTGGCTGCTGTACCAAACGGTGGCTTGCCGGCTGTGGGCCAAGGCCGGTTTTTACCAGGCGGGTGGTGCCACCGGCTTTCGCGACCAGTTGCAGGACGCCATGGCGCTGGCCTGGGCGGCACCAGCCATGTTACGCGCGCAAATCGTGCGCTGTGCTTCGCGCCAGTTTGTGCCCGGCGACGTGCAGCATTGGTGGCACGCACCACTGGGCAATGGTGTGCGCACCCATTTCTCTGACGACCTGCTGTGGCTGGCGTACGCCTGTGTGCACTACCTCAAGG
>JBASJO010000455.1:0-5010 GCA_049655365.1 Rhodoferax sp.
GTCTTTGGGAATGGGGGCGGGTGGCAGTGGCCCCAGTGGCGGGAATTTGGCGGCGGCCAGCGCTGAAGTGGCCAGCATGACACCCATCATCGCGATTGCAAGTTTTGTTTTCATGGTGGGGCTCCTCAGTTCTTGCCAAAAGTACGAAGCTGCATGTCAGGCTGGCCCGGGTCCTTGACCATGACCGGGTCGCCCGACAGGGTCAGCAAGAACGCCACCAATGACTTTTGCTCCGGCGCCGTCAGGTTAAGGGGTTTGAGGACCGAGCCCTTGCCACCGCCCTGGTTGTAAAACGCCACCACATCATCCAGTGTGGCCAGCATACCGTTGTGCATGTAGGGTGCGGTGTATTTCAGGTCGCGCAACTGGGCGGTCTGGAACTTGCCAATATCGCGGGGCTTCTTGGTGATGGCGTAGGAACCCACGTCGGTGCGCAGGTTCATGTAATTGGGCACGCCGCTGGTGGCGTAGTGGCGCAGCATGGTGATGGTACGCAGCGGGTTCTTCAGCACGTCCGGGTGTTCTGGCACACCGGTGTTGTGCAGCTTGCCGTCCGAGCCAATCGGACCGTTGTGGCAGGCCACACAACCGGCCTTGCCTTTGAACAGCTCGTAACCGGCCTTGGCCTCGGCGCTGATGGCCGTTGCGTCACCCGCGACGAATTTGTCGAACGGGGCGTTGCTGGTTTCCAGGCTGCGAATGAATTCACCAATCACGTTGAACACGCGCATGCCGTTGATGTCGTCCTTGCGCCATTTTTTCCAGAGCGCGTCGTATTCAGGCACTTGCTGCAAGCGTTCCTGCATCAGGCGGCTGTCCATGTTCATGGTGTGGGTCTCGGTGATCATGTCGCGCACCAGCGTGCCGGCGTCACTGCCATCGAGGCGGCCATCCCACAGAAAGCGCTGCCGGTACTTGGCGTTCAGGACCGTGGGCGAATTGCGAAAGTACTCCATCGACGGGTAGCCGGCAGACAGCGCCTGTCCGTCACCCCAACCCTTTTCAGGGTTGTGGCAGGACGCGCAGGACAGGCCCCAGTCGCCCGACAGACGACTGTCAAAAAAGAAATACTTGCCGAGTTCAATCATGGCCGCATTGCCGGGCTTGACCGCCGGCATGGGCAGGAGTTCGGGCGCTTTACTTTGGGCCAATGCTGGCTGTGTGCTGATGAGTCCGACCGACATCACCAAACCAACGGCGCCCAGTGCCCGCGCAATACGCTTGCATGGTTTGCTTTTCATAGTGCTCTTTCTGCAAAGAAGACCTGCAGGAAAATCCCTACAGTGAGCAGAACTTTGCAATGTCCATGCCACGCCCATGCGGCGCAGATTCAGCAGAAAAACACGAAAAACGAGGGGTGGGGTGGTTAAAAAATGACCGTCTGGTCAGTTTCTGACCGGTCACTTTTTGGCGTGTGTCCTACTCTTCCTTGAGCTTGTTGCGCAAAGTTAAGCGGCTGATGCCCAGCAAGTCCGCCGCCTGCGTCTTGTTACCGGCGCAGCGCTGCAGCACGTGGCGGATGTACTCCTCCTCAATCACCGAGAGCAAGCGGATCGGGGCGGTGGCGTCGACCGGGGCTGGCGCTTGCGGCGTGGCGGGTGCCGGGCTGGCGCCCACGATTTCCTTGGGCAAGTGTTTGCTGGTCACGATCTGGCCGGCCGCCAGAATGGCCGCGCGCTCCATCACGTTGCGCAGCTCCCTGATGTTGCCAGGCCAGCGGTAGGCCTCCAGCAGCGGCGCCACCGACGGGTCAATCCCCAGGCAGGGGGAACCGACCACGGCGGCCGTTTTCTCCAGGAAATGGCGCGCCAGCGGCATGATGTCTTCGTGTCGCTCGCGCAGCGCGGGCAGGTCAATGGCGCCCACATTCAGGCGGTAGTACAGGTCTTCGCGAAACTGGCCCTGTTGCACCATGCGCGGCAAGTCGCGGTGCGTGGCCGAGACAAAACGCACGTCGACCCGGATCTCCTTTTGCCCGCCCACCCGGCGAAAGCTCTGGGTTTCCAGCACCCGCAGCAGCTTGGGTTGCAGCGCCAGGCTCAGGTCGCCGATTTCATCCAGGAACAAGGTGCCGCCGTCGGCCAGCTCCAGCAGGCCGCGCTTCATTTGTTTGGCATCGGTGAAGGCACCGCGCTCGTGGCCGAACACTTCGGACTCCATCAGCCCTTCGGGCAAGGCCGAACAGTTCAGCGTGATCCAGGGACCACCCGCGCGGGGAGAGCGGCAATGAATGGCCTGGGCGATGCCCTCCTTGCCGGTTCCCGACTCGCCACGAATCAGCACCGGCACTTTGCCGGCCGTGGCAATTTTGGCGGTCATCTCCAGCATGTTCCGGAACGGCTCACTGGTGCCGATCAAGCCCTCGATGGCGCAGGTGTCAGACTGGGCGCGCCGCCACTCCACCTCACGCCGCAAACGCTGTGTCTCAATGGCACGACGAATCAACTCCTGAAGATCCTCCAGGTCAAACGGTTTGTTGATGTAGTCATAAGCGCCCGCCTTGAGGGCCGCCACGGCCGTGCGGACCTCGGGGTAAGCGGTCATGATGACCACCAGGGGCTGGTCATCCGATTCCTTGATGCGGGCTAGGATGTCGAGGCCATGCATGTCGGGCAGTTGCAGATCGAGCAACACCAGCGTGAACACCTGCGCCTTGAGCAAGGCCAGTGCCTGTACGCCGTTCTCCGCCAGCTGGACGTCAAAACCCTGGCGCACCAGGAAATTGCCCACCGTCACCCGGATGGTGTCGTCGTCTTCAACGATCAGAATGGGTTCAGACATGGGGTTCTCCAGCAAGCGGCCAGATCAAGGTAAAGCATGTTCCATGCCCCGGATTGCTGCTGACTTCAATGGTGCCGCCATGTTGCAGGACGATTTTGCGAACAATGGCCAGACCCAGCCCGGTGCCCTCGCGGCGGGTGGTAAAAAAGGGCTCAAAAATCCGGTTGAGGACAGCCGGCTCAATGCCGATGCCGGTATCACGAATCCGGATTTTGGCCAGCTTGCCATCATCGGATGCGTCGATCGTTACCGTGCCGCCCGCCGGCAGCGCGTGGACCGCATTGATCAGCAGGTTGAGAAAAACCTGCTTGAGCTGATGCGGATCCGCGCGCAAAGGCGCCAGGGTGCTGATGCCTGTCAGGACAAAAGAGATGTCACGGCTTTTGGCGTCCTTGCGTGTCCAGAACAGAACGTCATCAAGGATATGACCCAGATCGCAAGCTTCGCTCAAGATCATTTGTGGTGCGGCAAAGCCATGAAAACTGCGCAGGAAACCCGACAGGCGATCGACTTCGGACTCCAGCCGTTTGAGGGCCTCGATCATGCCGGGCGAAAGCTCTTCTTCGTACTGCATGGCCTGGGCCACGGCCTTCATGCCCGCCAGCGGGTTGCCGATTTCGTGCGCCAGGCCCATGGCCAGTTCACCCAGGGTGGTGAGCTTTTCCATCTGGAACATCTGCCGGTCTAGTTCCCGGCGCTCGTCCTGGATGACGCGCTCATGGCTGACATCGCGCGCGACCACAATGAAGCCGACCGTGGTGGGCGTGACCGCCAGGGTAATCACCTGGTCGGGCAGTTGCACGTCACAGCGCAATTGCCCCGTCAAGGCATCTTGGGCAATGTCGGGCCACTGCGGCCAGAGTGACACCATGCGGGTGCCCGGGGCAACGGCACGGTGGTTGAAGAGCCGTGTTGCTGCCGGGTTCAGCAGCTGAATGACGCCGTCACGATCGATGGCCAGAATACCGTCCGCCGTGTGCTCGATCACCGCCTCCAGCGAGGACCGCTCCTGCTCAAGTTCACGGGTGCGGGCGCGCACTTCCTCTTCCAGTCGATCCCGGTGCGCCTGGATGGTTTCCGATGAGGCTTGCAGGCGGCCCGCCATGCTGTTGAATTTGTTGCCCAAAGCGGCGATTTCATCGTTGCCCATCACGTTCACGCGGCGCGAGAAATCGCCGCTGGCGATGGCCTCTGTCTCGTTCGACAAATCCTCGAGCGGGCGAAGCAATCGCCGGGAAAGCGCATACCCACTGAGGGCGGTGACGACCATAGCCACGAACAGCACCGCGTACAGCGAGTACAAACTGAAGACGGCAAAGAAAAGCCCTTTTTCCGGAAACGCCAGGGCAATGCGCCACTTGCCCTGGGAGTTTTCGGCCAGGGCGTGCGGTGCATAGTCGATCGATGCGTGGGCCACGATCCAACCCCCGTCCACGTTGGGCGATGGGCCGTTGTCAGTGAGCATGTCAACGATGCTCTTTGGGAATATCTGCTTGAGGTTTTCCATGGGTTCCATGGAAAAGGCGCCTGTCGCGCCGCTTGAGGATCGGCTCACGTAGTGTTTCTGGGCGTCAAACAGATAGGCCGTCCCCTGACGCGCGGTGGCCATTTGCTGAACCTGCTCCAGCAACACGTCGGCATGCAAGTTGATGATCAACACGCCCGCCTTGCCGCCCCCGGGGCCCGCCACCGGGGTCGCCACCCGAATCACAGGGCGCTCGGGTTTTTCCACCTTTCCGAATTCCACATTGAGGTCAAGCGGCGACACATAGATTTGACCGGGCTTGACCGCCATGGCGTCGCGGAAGTAGTAGCGGTCTCCTTTGGACTGAAGTTTGTTGCGCGGCACCACCTGCACGCCGTCCGGCTTGCGGTCCACCCGGACCCATTCCTGGCCGTCGGCGGCGATCAGCCTGATCTGGTAAATGTGCGGGTAAAGGCTGGCCAGCGCCGCATAGTCGCGCTCCAGGCGGGTCACGGCGGTTTGCAACAGCCAGGCGTTGTTGGCGTGTTTGGCGGCGACCACGTCAACCAGCCCGCGGGCATTGGCCAGGTACAGCAATTCAGCCGAAAGCTGGTCAAAAAACCGGCCGATGCCTTGGGACCGGACGGTCACCTCCTGGTTGAGGTTGCGCAGCGTTTCGGTTTTCAGGGCCTGCAAGGACAGGTACACGCCAATGGCCCCCGCCAGGGCGGTCGGAATCACGGCCGCCAGCAAAAAGGCGGCAT
>JBASJO010000456.1:0-1546 GCA_049655365.1 Rhodoferax sp.
GCCTTCAAGAATTCGGCCCTGGTGGCGGTGAGTACCGGCTTGCTGCAGGGCATGACGCATGAGGAAATCGAGGCCGTGATTGCCCACGAGGTAGCCCACGTGGCCAATGGCGACATGGTCACCATGACGCTCATTCAAGGTGTGATGAACACCTTTGTGGTGTTCCTGAGCCGCGTTATTGCCTATGCCATCGACAGCTTTTTACGCAAAGGCGACAGCCAGAACTCCGGCCCCGGCATTGGCTACATGGTGACCACCATCGTGCTCGACATCCTGCTCGGTTTTGCCGCAGCCATGGTGGTGGCCTGGTTCAGCCGCCACCGCGAGTTCCGCGCCGATGCCGGCGCCGCGCAACTGATGGGACGGCGCCAGCCCATGATCAACGCGCTGGCGCGCCTGGGCGGCTTGCAGTCCGGCGAACTGCCCAAGAGCGTTGCCGCCTTTGGTATCACAGGCAGTATTGGCAAGTTGTTCGCGACTCACCCGCCCCTCGAAGACCGCATCAGCGCACTGCAGAACGCGCAAGCTTGATGGCCAGCGCCTCGGCCACCTTGATGCCATCGACCCCGGCTGACAAAATTCCGCCCGCATAACCCGCGCCCTCACCGGCCGGGTACAGGCCGCGGGTATTGACACTCTGAAAATCATCGCCGCGCGGCATGCGCAGCGGTGACGAGGTGCGGGTTTCCACCCCGGTCAGCACCGCATCAAACATGTCAAAACCCTTGATCTTCTGGCCAAAGGCCGGCAGTGCCTCGCGCAGCGCGGCGATGGCGTAATGCGGCAGGGCAGGGTGCAGGTCACCCAATTTCACCCCGGGCTGGTAGGACGGCTGCACGGCACCCAGCGTGGTCGAAGTCCTGCCCGCAATGAAATCACCCACCAATTGCCCCGGTGCCTCGTAGTTGCTGCCACCCAGCACATAGGCGCCGGCTTCAAGTTGGCGCTGCAGGTTGATGCCCGCCAGCGGGTGCGTGGTACCCGGATGGCTCGCTTTCAGACGTTCTGCCTCTTCGGCATAACGCTGGCCAGCAATAGCGCCAAAGGCTTGCACAAAAGCCGCTTCATCCTGCAAGAAGTCGGTGGGCTCGATGCCCACCACCATGCCGGCATTGGCGTTGCGTTCATTGCGCGAGTACTGGCTCATGCCATTGGTCACCACGCGGCCGGGTTCGCTGGTGGCCGCCACCACGGTGCCGCCGGGGCACATGCAAAAGCTGTACACCGTGCGGCCGTTGCTGGCGTGGTGCACCAGCTTGTAGTCGGCCGCGCCCAGGCTCGGGTGACCGGCGTGGCGGCCCCAGCGCGCGCGGTCGATCACACTTTGCGGGTGCTCGATGCGAAACCCCACCGAGAACGGCTTGGCATCCACCGTCACACCACGTTCATGCAGCATGGCAAAGGTGTCGCGCGAGCTGTGGCCCAGCGCCATCACCACCTGGTCCGCGCGCATCTCATACGTTTGTCCGCTGGACTGGTCCAGCACGGTGAGGCCGCGCAGCTGCCGCCCCTGTGCGCCGTCTTCCACCAGCACGTCGGTGACGCG
>JBASJO010000457.1:0-3901 GCA_049655365.1 Rhodoferax sp.
TTCATTTTCAACCATTCATGTTCTCCGACTATAGCCCAGCATGCCGCGCCCTCGAATGTCGGCTCACGCTTCGAGGACTAAACCGCGTTGTATTGCAAGAGAAGATTCGGTATTTGTTGCGCCGGCAGTGGTTTTGCAAGATGGTAGCCTTGCATCTCATCGCAGGCCTCAGTGCGCAGAAAATCAAGTTGCGCCTGCGTCTCGACCCCCTCGGCAATGCTCCGCAAGCCCAGTGCCTGCGCCATGGCGATGATGGCACGGACCAGGCTGGCATCACTGGCGTCGGTCAATGCATCACGCACAAACGACTGGTCTATCTTGAGCTTGTCGATCGGAAACTGCTTGAGATAGCTCAGCGACGAGTAGCCGGTTCCGAAATCGTCCAGAGAGATCACGATGCCCGCCCGCTTGAACGCCTGCAAAGTCGTTTTGACTGATTCCAGGCCATCGACCAGAATGCTCTCGGTTATTTCCAGTTCGAGATGACGCGGGTCCAGCCCCGTTTCCTTGAGAATTTCCAGAACACGTTGCTGAAACAAGGGTTCCTTAAACTGGCGCGCTGACAGATTGACGGCCATGCACATTTGCGGAAGCCCCTGGTCCTGCCAGGCTTTCGCTTGCTGGCAGGCCGTACGCAGAATCCAGTCCCCCAGTGGAACGATCAAGCCGGTTTCCTCGGCCACGGGGATGAACTGCGCTGGCGATACCATGCCTCTTTCCGGGTGCTGCCAGCGCACCAGTGCCTCGACACCGGAAATACGGTGACTTTCGATATTCAGTTGCGGCTGGTAGTGAAGAATGAACTCCCCTCTGTCCAGCGCACGGCGCAGACCCGTCTGCAATGCGAGACGCTCTGTCACGCTGGCGGTCATGGCGGCGGCATAAAAACGATAGCAATTTCGACCCGCCGCCTTGGCCGCATACATTGCCGAGTCAGCGTTCCTCAGCAGGGCCTCAATGCCATCATCATCGAACGGGTAGAGCGTGATGCCCATGCTGATCATCACAAACAATTGCTGCTCGTGAATGTCAAATGGTTCTTTAAACCCGTCAACTATGTGTTGTGCCACCTGGGCCACGTCATTGACATGTCCGACATCCGCGGAAACCACGGCGAATTCATCACCACCGAAACGCGCCACCGTATCACTGGCCCGCAAGCAGCCCTGAAGCCGCTGGGCCACCAAACGCAACAAAACATCACCCGCCTCATGCCCCAGGGTGTCATTCACGTCCTTGAAATGATCAATGTCCAGGAACATGACACCCACCAGGCGCTCCTTCCGGTCCGCTTGAATACAGGCGTGGGACAGGCGGTCCTTGAACAGCACCCGGTTCGGCAGCCCGGTCAGGTCGTCGTAGTGGGCCTGATGGTTGATCCGCTCCACCGCGCGCTTTTGTTCCGTGACATCCTGCGCGAGTGACGAGACGCCGATGATCCGCCCGTCAGCGTCCGACAGCGGGGTGTTGTACCACTCGCAATAGATGGTCTTGCCATCCTGGGTACAGTTTTCATTGCTGCTGCGAAAGCCACCTTTTCCTGCCAGAAGATCGTCCCAAATCTCCGCGACATGGGGTTTTGCGCTGTCCGGGAGTATCAAGTCCATGGCATGGCGCCCCATGGCTTGCGCTTTGCGGTAGCCAAAAACATGCTCTGCAGCCGGGTTCCAGTCGATCACCCGAAAATCCATATCCCATTCGATCATGGCCAGCGGGGTCTGCTGAAAGTGCAGGGCCAGTCGCTGGGTCGATTCCTGAATCAGTTGCTCGGCCCGCTTGCGCTCGGTGATGTCCCGATCCACCCCGCGATACCCGAGCAAATTGCCCTGATCATCCAGGACGGGTACGCCGCTGGTTTCCAGCACCACCAGGCGTCCATCCTTGTGCTGATTTACATTTTCCAGCGCATCAAAGGGCTTGCGCGCTGTCGCAATGCCGGCAAATAAGTGAGCGACCCGCACGGCTTCGTCCGGGGGCATAAAGTCAAAGGGTGTTTTGCCAAGCACTTCGGCGGGCTCATAGCCCAGCAGATACTTGACCTTAGGGCTCGCATAAACATAGCGCCCCTTGGCATCAATCTCCCAGATCCAGTCACTTGAACTCTCGACCAGGCCGCGAAAACGGACTTCGCTCTCGGTGATTTTTGCCTGAGATGACGCGAGCCGCTTCTCGACCTGACCAATCACCAGATAGAAAATCCAAAGAAGCGCGCCGCTCAATCCCAGATAAGTGGCGCTTGCCAACATGATTTCACGCTTGCTGTACGTGCTGCGGGCCGTCACATCGCGCAAAAAAACCAAGCCGCCGACGGTACGACCCCCCGCATCATTGAGGGGGCGTACGCCGACACGAAATTTGCGACCGTCATCCGAAATGTCTATTCCTGTTGTCGCTGAAAAATCTTCTTTGGCAAGCGCTTGCCGCAAAGGAGTCGAGATACTTTTCATGGACTGGAAAACAACGACACTGTTCGGCAGCAAATCCCATTGGGTTTGCCGATTCAGCATGTCGTTGCCCTGCGTCCAATCTTGTTGCGACAGGTGGCGCTTTTGGATGGTCAAGAAAATATCAAGGCCGAGATTTTCACGAAGCGCGGCCAGGACATGACCAATTTCTTCGCCCAATTCAAGATAGCCGATCAAACGATCACCATCCCGCCAGGGGATGACCGCGCGCAAGGTGAAGGTGCCCAGCGGTCCGAGCTCCAAACCCGCGGCCACTTTCCCGGTTTCCTGCGCTTGTGTGGCCGTGAGGCGATTGATCACGTCGCCGTGGCGATCCGGTTGATGCGCGCGCAGAAAAACCCCCCGATCAGGGCGCATGAAATAGAAGTGGGTGACGCCATAGTCCTTGCGCAGGCTGTCTAAAAGAGGGGCCGCACGACGCAATAAGGCTGGCCGATCACCCGCAATCATGGCGCGTTGAAGAACTTCATCCTGCGAAATCGCCGTGAGCGTGGCTGAGAGTTTGTCCGTATGGATACGAAGGGCGGAATCAAAAACCCGTTGCGCAGACGAGAACGCGTTGTCTACATAGTCTTGCGTGTAGTCTGCTTCCTGGTCCGAGTTGACAAACAGAAATCCGGCGATGAACACTGCCAAGACCGCCGTCAAGGGCCACAAAAGAGCGGCCTTAAGACGGGGGGCTCGATGAGGTGTTTCCAGTCTTGGCTCCATGCTTAGCGCGCCTCTCAATGTAAATAGGCAATGGAGGCCAACGTTGCCGGACAATTGACGTGGCTACTTTGATGTGAATCAAGTTCACGAATGAAAGGGACTTCCCCGTCCCAAGTGAGCCGCGACCCGTGGGGATTGCGGTTTACGGCAACTGAGTGCCAAGATGGAGAGGCAAAACTTTTCATCAACTCACCTGAGAGGGGAAATCATGGCTATCGTAACCGTTGGAATTGATCTCGCCAAGAACGTCTTTGCAGTCCATGGCGTGGATGAAACAGGCAAGGCTGTATGGGTGCGCCCCGAGGTACCACGCGCCAAACTGCTCGAACTCATCGCCGGGTTGCCGCCCTGCCTGATCGGCATGGAAGCCTGCTCGGGCGCCCATCACTGGGGCCGTGAGTTTTCCAAGTTTGGACACGGTGCGCATGATGGCGCCGAAGTTTGTAGTGCCCTACCGCATGAGCGCCAAACGGGACAAGAACGATGCCGCTGATGCGGCCCTGATGGCTACTTCAAATTCCCCCACCTTTGGCCAGTCAAATTCCCCCAGGTAGGACGGCTAAATTATCAGTCTTTTGGACTGACTGCCTCTTGCCTCCAATCTTGGTAATTTTCCCCTGTTTTTTTGGAGTTTTTTATAAACGGCTGTTTGGCAAGCGCACGCGCGTCAGGCCGAAGGCAAACGCCGGGGAGCGGTGGGCAACTGTCGCACCGGTGCACAGCAC
>JBASJO010000458.1:0-14163 GCA_049655365.1 Rhodoferax sp.
CGGGTGCGCGCCCACTCGCCGTGCACTTCCAGCGCAGTGCTCAGGTTGCGTGAAAAGTCCAGGCCAAAACTCTCGGGGCGCGCGCCCTTGCCGCGCCACATCAGGTCGATGTCGGTGTCCCAGGCCAGCAGGTACAACCTGGCGGCAGGGTTGAGGTCGCTGGTCTGACCAAAATCAGCGTTCATGTCGCCGTCGGTGGGCACCAGCAAGCCGGTGACGCTGAGCGCGCTGACGGGGCCGGAAAAGCTTCGGGTCCACTCGCCCGTGGCCATGACAAAACCTTCGCGTGAGGCGCCGAGGTCGTTGGCATCCCTGGGCCGCTCCACCATCGCCACCGGGCTCCAGGCGTAGCCCTTGCCCCAGCGCTGCACGCGCTTGCCCAGGTCCAGGGTCATGCCGGGGCTGGCGCTCCAGCGCAGGCCGCCTTCCATCACGGCCAGGTCACGTGTGTCGCTGACCAGGGCGTCGCTGGCGTGGCTGCCCTGAGCCCGCGCATCGAGCACGAAGTCCCCCAGATTGAGCTTGCCGGCGAGCTCCAGCGTGCTGGTGCTGCGCAGCAGTGCAAAGCGAGCTGCCTCGCCCGGATAAGCCAATTGAAAAGCCGGGCTGTCGCCACGCAGCTTGAGCCATTCTTCCTTTTGTTCCAGGTAACCGGAAAGCTCGAATGTCTTTTTCTCGAACTCGGAGGCATCAAATGAGAATTCCTGCGCGCTGGCCAAAGGGCTCGAGAACGACACCAACAGGCCCAGCGCCGCGCCCAGCAGGGTCGGCCAGAGCGCGCGCCCATTGCCCGTGTCGGCACGCCCCCTCACTTGCGCAACTCCTCCAGTCGCGGCATGAAGCCCTGGGTGAACACTTCATCGGCAAAGTCGCGCTTTTTTAGCCCGGAGTACAGCATCACCGACTTGTAACCCTTGTACAGCGGGCTGTCGGTCTCGATGGTGGCCGGGCGCCGGATGCCGCCGCCAAAGTCCTTGATGTCCTTGAAGTGCAGGGTTTTGAGCAGCATGCCGCTGCTGGCGTAAGCCTCGATGTCGATGGGCAGCACCAGCTTCTTGTCCACCGTCATCTTGAGCTTGTCATAGGCCACCTCGCCGGTCTTGGCCTTCAGGTGCAAGGTGTAGAGCTTGTCTGACTCATCCACCGAGGCCACGTCGTATTCCACCGCGTAGTCGAGCCGCATGATGTCGGCATTGTTGAACACGCCGCCGGTCACCGACTGCAGGCTGGTGATGCGCATCGGCTTGCCCACGCTGGGCAGGTACATCCACATGTTGTCCCCCTGGCGCAAGGTGCTGCGACCCTTGTCGCTGGCGGGCTGCAGGAACAGGCTGGCAGTCTGGTCCTTGCCCTTTTTCACGGAATACAGCACGAACTCCTTTTTGTTGCCGTTGGGCTCGATGTTGATGAGCTTGCGGTAACTTTCATACGACTCGGGCTCGAGGTTGCGGTCAAGCTTTTTCAGGAGAGCGACACCGTCCACGGCGGAAGCCAGCAAGGGTGCGCACAGCGCAGTCAAGGTGATCAGTTTGAAGAATTTCATGCTGTTTGCTCTTATTTTTTCAAGGGGTTCAAACGTGCCTCAGGGCCTGGATCGGGTCCATGCGGGCGGCGCGCCACGCGGGTTGCAGGCTGGCCAGACCCGACACCAGCACCGCCAGCACCAGCACGCCAAGCACTTCCGAGGCCGCCAGAGCCGGGTGCAGCGTGATCTGTTCCCGGCCGAAGTTGAAGACGATCGGCCAGACATTGAGCGCCGCAACTACGGCATAGCTCAGCATCACCCCTGCCAGCGCACCGGCCAGTCCGAGCAGCAAACCCTCGCTCAAAAAGATCGCCATCAGTTTGCGCGGCTGGGTGCCAATGGCGGCCAGCGTGCCGATCTCGCGGATGCGCTCATAAACCGCCATCAGCATCACGTTCATGACACTCACCAGCACAATCGCGATCAGCATGATGCGGATGAAAAACGTCATCATGTCGATCATCTTGACGATGTTGGCAAACGGCGACAGGTCAGCCCAAGTGTGGAGTTCGGTAGCGGGCTTGTCCTCCTTGTTGCGGATGGTGTCGAGTTGGGTGTTCAGGCGCTTTTGCGTGGCGGACAAGGCGCCGATGTCTTTCAGCCGCACCGCGACCTCCATGACTTCCTCCTTGTCCATGCGCAGCAGTTCGCGGGCATCCCTGATGTCGATGTAACCGTCACGCCCGCCCGGGCCGGTGATGCCTTCCAGAATGCCGCCGACCACAAAGGTCTTGCCGTTGACCGAGCCCGAGGCGTTGGTGGCCACCAGCACCACCGGGTCACCCAGCTTGACCTTCATGCCGCGTGCCAGCAGCGCCGGCACCAGCACCTTGCCAGGCGCCACCAGCGGCCCGGTCTTGTCGCCCTCGCTGATGCGCTGGCGCAGCGCCGGCACGGCGGCGTCTTCAGCGACAGCATCGATGCCGTTCAAGCGGATGCTGCTGTTCTCGGCAAAATTGCTGAACATGGCGCCGAGCTTGACGCGCTTGGAATAGGCCTGCACGTCGGGGTCGGCCTTGAGGGCCTCCTCGATCATGTCAACTGCGCGCGGCTGCAGGCTCATGGTCAGCGGCAGGTTGTCCATGGACGCGGTATAGCCCTTGCGGTGAATCTGCAAGTGGCCCAGCATGCTGTCGGTGATCGAGCCCACCATGGTTTGCTTGAAGGACCCGGCAGCCGCCACAAACAGCAGCAGCGCCACTACGCCCAGCGTGATCAGCAAAGCAGTCAACAGGGTGCGGCGCTGGTAGCGCAGCAGATTGCGCAGCGCCAGTTTCAGGGTAGAGCTCATGCGGCAACTCCTTGGGTCAGCAGGCGACCATCTTCGAGCGTGAAGATTTGCTCGGCTTCCTGCATGATTTTTGGGTCATGGGTGGAGAAAATGAAACTGGTGCCAAAGTCGTCGCGCATGGCTTTCATGAGGTTCAGCACCTTGTAGGCGGTGTCGTGGTCAAGGTTGGCGGTGGGCTCGTCGGCCAATACCAGCTTGGGCTCACCCACCAGTGCGCGCGCCACCGCGACACGCTGCTTTTGCCCGCCCGAAAGCTGATCCGGCCGCTTGTGCGCCTGCGCGGTCATGTCGACGGCGGCAATCATCCGGTTGACCTGTTCACGCCGCTTGGCATCACTCCAGCCGCGAACCATCAGCAGCGGGTACTCGATGTTTTCATAGACGCTAAGCACGGGCACCAGGTTGAAGTCCTGGAACACAAAACCCAGGTGTTCACCGCGAAAGGTGGCCGCCGCACTGCGCGACAGGGTGCTGATGTCGGTGCCCTGCACCAGCAGGGTGCCGCTGCTCGGGTGGTCCAGGCAGCCTATCAGGTTGAGCAGCGTTGACTTGCCGCTGCCCGAGGGGCCGACGAAAGCGGCAAAGGCGCCCTCCCCGATCTCAAAACTGATGCCCCTGAGGGCGGGCACTTCCTGGTCACCCATGAAATAATTTTTGGTGATATTTTTCGCCTGTATCAATGCCATTTTTTTCTCCAGATCAAGCATCCGTCAGGGAGTGATCGCAAGTTCACGCACTTAACCCTGGGTTTTGCTTCAGCGGGGCATGGGTCGAGTTCTGCCCCGGCCACCATTTGAGCCCGGACGTGTCAACGCGATGTTGACGAAATCGACTTTTTTGTAAGGCTCAGGTGAAGAAGGATGAACGATCACTCGCGACGCGCCAGGCACTGACACGGGATTCAGGGAACTTGGGCTCCGGCTTCCAAATAAATTGGCCCTGGCGGAGATTCCGACAGGGCCAATTATTTAGAAGCGCTTTGTTGAGCCGTCAGACTTGCGTAAAGAAGCCGATCCCGACCAGCGTCAGCAGCGTCAGGCCGAAGGCGATCAGCGTGAAGGCCAGCGCCTTGGCTGCTGTCAATTTGGCGGGCGACGGTGCATCCACCAGGTATTTCTCCAGCTCACCGCTCTTGAGCAGGCGCTCGTATTCCAGCGCATGGTCATGCTTGAACTCTTCAAGACTGAAGGTGCCGGTGAACATCACCACCTCCACCGGGAACTTGTCGGGGCGGAAATGGTTGTTGAAGAAGTGCACGGTGAACAGGAACACCACCGCCAGGAAAGCTTCTTCAGCGTGGAAGATGGCCGCCACGTTGAACACCCAGCCCGGCAGGAAGGCGCCGAAGAAGTTGGGTAGCCACATCATCAGGCCGCTGACACCAATGATGGTCACCCCCCAGAACGGAGCCCAGTAGTCAAACTTTTCCCAGTAGGTCCAGCGGTCAAACTTGGGACGCGGGCCCATGCCGAAGAACCACTTGAACATGGCAAGCATGTCTTTGCCGTCCTGCAGGTTGGGCACCAGTGAATCAGGCCCAAAGAACTTGAAGGTGCTCCAGTTTTTGGCAATGCGCCAGGTGATGTAGAAAATGTGCCAGAAGAACACACCGGCAAAAATCACGGCGCTGATACGGTGGATGATGCCCGCCGTGTGCGGGCCACCCAGACCTGCCATGAGCGGCACAGCCCAGGGTGAACTTGGATAGAACAGCGGGATACCGGTCAGGGTCAGCACCATCAAACTCAGGGCAAAGATGATGTGAGCCAGGCGCCAGATCGGGCTGAAGCGGCGAACATATTTGCCCCGGTATTGTTCGGGAACACTGGCCAGCCTGATGTGCTTTTCACCTGCGTGGGCTTTGCGCTCTTTGAACTCACGGTAGAACCACAGCAGGGTATGCAGCCAGAAGAAGCCGAAGGTGCCAACCAGCAACTGCAGCATGATTTGCCAGGCCACCCAGATCTGCGGGTACTTGTCGAAGTCGCCCGCGTGACCATGGGGCTGGTAGGTGACAAAACCTTCAGGCGCCAGTGCCAGGTCTTTCTTGCCGCTGTGGCAGGACTGGCATGTTTTCAGGCGGTTGTTGGCGTGCACCATGGATTTCGGGTCGTCTGCCCTCAGGATTTTGTGGCTGCCGTGGCAGTCATAACACTTGGCCGTGTACGCATAACCCAAGGTGCTGATCTGCCCATGGTAGGTGCCCATGTAGGTTTTCAGGTTTTCCTCATGGCAGGTGCCGCATTGGTCGGTGACCGCCAGCTTGAATGGGTCGGTGCTTGAACTGGTGATGGCGTGCGTGGAATGGCAGTCGGTGCAAACGGCGGCCTTGACATTCTTCTTTTCCAGGACTTCCGTGCCGTGAACCGAGCCGGAATAAGAATCGAGCTGGTCCTCATGGCAACTGCCACAGCTGGTGGCTATACCCAGGCGCCATTGGTCATACTGCGGCGTTTTCTTGGCAGGCACGTTGAAGCTGTGCGTGTCATGACAGTTGTCGCAGGAAGCATTCGGTATGGTTTTGTCGTCCGCATTGGGCCGGGCATGGAATGAGGCTTTGTAAGCGTCGATGTTTTTCACCACCAGTTCGAGCTGGGGTTTGGTCTGGGCCGTGCCGGCCTTTTTGGCCTCGTCCCACAGTTGCTGGTGGCACCCCGCGCAATCGACCTTGGCGAGCTTGAGCGCCGGGTCTTTGGCATGGGCGTTGGCTTTTTCGGCGTTGTCCTTGATGTCAGCATGGCAGGCCACGCAGGTCATTTTGGCGTGGACGCTCTGCTCAAATTTGTCCGGCATGACAGCATGCAACTCACGCGCCTCACCATCGCTGCCGGGCACTTCAAGCTTGCCCTTTTTGCCATCGTGGCAGCTCAGGCAGGTGGCGTTGTCAAGCTTGGCCGGCGTGGCCTCTGGCGCCGGACTGGCCGCCAGCGCCGGCAAGCTCAGGCATGCGCCCAACAGCCAGGCCAGCCCGCCCAAAAGAAGTGAGGATTTAAGTCGCATGATGCAATACCGATGAACAAATGAAAATGGCCACGGTCTGTAAGGACAGTGGCCACGAACTTGCCGAAATAAGCGCCTGGGTTATTGAGCCAGAATAAAGTCGGCCAGGTTTTTCAGCTCTTTGGCGTCTTTGGTGTCAACAACTTTGTGCTTTTCTTCGGTGCCATCAGCCAGCTTGACCATAGGGCCAGTGGTGAAGTTGGTCACGAGTTTTTCCTGTCCGTCGGCCTTGCCTTTGTATTTAGCAGCAATTTTCTTCAGGGACGGCCCTTTTTTGGTCTTGTCAACGGCATGGCATTTGGTGCAGTCGTTGGCTTTCATCAAGGCTTTCGCAGCTTCTTCATCAGGTGCGGCTTGCGCGGGCGACAAAAAGGCAAGAGCCAGCACAGCGGATGCACTGGCGAGGGCGAGAGATGATTTGAACATTGTTGAACTCCTGAAGTGAAATAACTACCACGGAAAAAATTTTTCGAGGAAAGATTTATTGCGATCCCATTCTAGCGTCGGGTGAATTTAACAACGATTGATCTAGATCAACTGACACAGATTCGATCATGAGGAAACGTTCCGTCAATTCGGCCAATTCGCGATAGAAAGCGGTTTCCGCGCCTTGCTTGATCGCAGCCGTAAAGGGGCCGATCCAGGCGCCCAGATGTTCGTCAAGAAAACGCCGCCGCAGTGGCTCCAGGTCAGGCCGTTCATCGGCTTTACCGGCTGCCTGAGCCCGGTTGCTGTTGAACGTGAGCAGGTACAAAAACTCCAGCTCCACGGCCACATGATCGGGTAACTCCCGGAACTCCGGGTCAATCTCAAACCCACCTGCACTGTACAACTCCAGCACTGCCGGGGCTGGGTGGTCATCAGCCGCCACGGGCGAAGTCAACCACGACGCGCCGTAAGGATTGGCGCGCGCCTCAATGGGGCCAAGAAATAGCCGCGTGTAATCGACCAGCAGGGTCTGCAGGTCCTGCGCGCCAAACGCCTCCTCCAACCGGCGAGCCGGCTCGACAAGGTCGGGGTGAATTCTGGCGGCGGCCAGCCTGATGGAGCTGAACAGATTTTCCTCTGCAAACTCCGGCGCCGGTTCGTAAAAACAGGCAGATAAAAACCGGAACAAGTCCTCTCTGGCACTGGCTTTGTCAGGCTCGAATTCGGACATGGGTTCTCCTTGAATGCAAAACGAGGGAGCCGACCAAGCGGCTTCCGGGGCAGCTGACGTCTGACCCATCATGCGCGCGGGCTGTATTTTCCAATGTAATGTACATTGGGTCTTGTGCCTTTTTCCTCCTGCAGGCGGAATGATTTTTCCAGCCTCAGGATTTGCGCGATTTCGGTGTTCGGGTCATCCTGATCGCCAAAGATGCGCGCCTTGGCCGGGCAAACCTCCACACAAGCTGGCTGCAGGCCGTTGAGCACGCGGTGGTAGCAGAAGGTGCATTTCTCAACCACATCGTCCTGGCGCACCGGCTGCAGGTCGCCGCCTTTCCAGGCGTTCAGCATGGGGGGCGTCGCACCCGCCAGGGCTGCAAGCTCGGCGCCTGAAGTTGTGCACCCCGGGATGGCCGAGGTCTTGTCGGCCCAGCGCGGCTGGGTGTTTTCGTCCATGGCGTTGAAGCTGATGACGCTGTAGCTGCCCCCATCCAGGCTCGATGCGTCGAGCTTCTCGTGGCTGTAGGGGCAATTGGTCTGGCACTCGCGGCAGCCAACGCACAAATCGGGGTTGTGCATGGTGATGCCCTCAGGGGTCTTGTACAGGGCCTTGTAGGGGTTGCCCGGACCCGCTTTTTCAGGATTTCCCGGGCACTTCGTGACGCAAGGTGCATCGCTACAGTGGTTGCACAGCACCGGCATGACAAAGTGCTTCGTGTTGGGAAACGTGCCTTCGGTGTACATCAGGAAGTCGGCCCAGTTGAAGCTTTGGCCATTTGCGCGATCGCGGGTGTTGTTTTCGGCTTTACAGGCAAAGGCACAAGCGCCGCAGCCGTTGCATTTTGCGAGGTCGATGACCATTCCAAGTCTTGACATGATTTGCTCCTAAATTGTTGCTCGGCGGTCAGGACTTCTGTATCCGTACACCGGTGAAGCCGCCATTGCGGGCGGTGGCACCACTGAGTCGGTCGTAGTCATCGACCAGAATCTCGTTGTTGTTGCCGCCTCTGGGAATCGCCTTGGCAAAGTCCTTGGCAGCCACCCGACCATAAGCCCAGTGACCCTGGCCGTAGCACTTGGCCACCGTGCCGGGGCGCACACCCTCCCACAGCTTGAGCTGGCAACTGATCGTTCCAGCCACGGATGTGATGGTCACGTTGTCGCCGTTCTTCAGCCCCAATTTGGCACCGTCCACCGGATTCATCTTGACCACGTCCCCCCAGGACACATCGCCCGGATCAACCTTCTTGAACTCCTGGTACCAGGGCACGTTTTGCGATCGGCCTTCGCGATTCAGACGCGACTTGTAGTCAATGAAGGTCAGCGGGAAGTCTGCCAGGCTGCCGTGGCGTTTGACGGTTTCATAGTGCGGTACAAAAGCGACCTCACCGCGAGCCACGTAGCCGCTCACCGTCAGGATGTCGTCAACGGTGGTCTCGTACTTCTTGGCGTGCTCCAGCAGGCCCGCCTTGAGTGACTCGCTGTAGAACTCGAATTTCTTGCTAGGAGTGTTGAACTTGCCGCCCCAGCCTTTTTTGAGCGTGTACTTCGGGCCACTGAACATGCCCTTCTTCTTGAAGTCGGCCCAGCCATTGATGGGTGCATCACCTTTGAGCGGCTCCTTGGCCATCCACAAGGGGGCGCTGGTCATCTTGGCTGCGATCTCGCTGAACTCCAGCGCGGTCGTCGGCGCCTTGCCGGTTTCCGGATCCTTGAACTCCTTGGCGTAGTAATCGAACAGGTTGGCGAAACCTTTGGCCTTGAGCTTTTCTGCCAGCAACCACATGACTTCGGTTTCTTCCTGCTTGACATCCCACAGGCGTTTGACGGCACCTTGCTGGATCGACGCGTAGGCGTGCCCGTTGCCCATGTTGGTGACAACAGACCAACCCTCGGCCGAGTTGAAGGTCGAGGGCAGCACGATGTCGGCAAACATCGTCATCTCCGAGGCGTTGGGCACCAGGTGCACAAAGAATGGCACCTTGGCCATGGCCTTGTCCCAGCGGTCGGCGCCAGTGCAGGAGAAGTTGAAGTTGGACCAGGATGAGATAAACACCTTCACCGCGCCCGGGTCGTTCAATATGCCGTTGGCCACGTTGTTGGTCACCACACCGCTACCCGGCTTGGCGCCCATCATGGCGGGCATGTCCTTGGCACCACGGCCATCGAGCTTCTTGCCTTTGCTGGCGGCCTTGGCCTGCTCGTCCACGTACTTGTCCAATTTGGGGAATTTGGCCAATGGCACACTGCCGCTCTGCCAAACACCCCCCTCGGCATCAATGGAACCCAGCAGGCCGTTGAGGGCATGCACGGCCATCGAACTGTAGGTGCCGCGCGGATGCATGGCGGCACCCGGGCCCATCCACACCGTCACCTTGGGTGCCGCCTTGCCCATGGCACGGGCCACACGCACAATCTGCGCCGCTGGAATCAGGGACTCCTGCTCGCCCCAGGCGGGGGTGCGGTCCTTGAGCTCCAGGTTCCACCATTTCACCAGGCCATGGGTTTCCTTTTCGGCAAAGGCCGTTTCGTCCACAGATTTTCCAGCCACAAACAGGTTTTTCCCGTCCTTGAAATCACCCACGAACTCGCGGTTCCAGAGGCCTTCGGTCAGCAGCACATGCGCCATGGCACCGGCCAGCGCACCGTCGGTGCCGGGGTTGATGGGCAGCCACTCATGCGCCTTGGCGGCGATATTGGACAAGCGTGGGTCAACGGCAATCACGGTCCCGCGTTTGACGATGTCGGGAAAACGGTTCATGGTGTTGGGCACCATGCGGTTGGAGGCCAGCGGGTCGCAGCCCCAGGCCACCAGGCAGTTGGTATTGGCCAGGTCGTAGTCGCGGTAGCCGAAGTAGCCCTGCGTCAGACCCGGGCCCATTTTTTCTGCCTCGGCGCAAATGGCGCTGTGCGAAAAATAGTTGCCGGTGCCGAAAATTTTGGGCAGGGTGCCGTAGAGCAGTTCTGTCGAAGTCGGCGAGTAGCGGCCGCGCATGTATACCAGCTTGTGCGTTTCACCCGCTGCGCGCAAGGCGATCATCTTGTCGGCCACGGTGTTGAGCGCTTCGTCCCAGGTGATCGGTACAAATTTTGGGTCGATGCCACGACCCTTGAGCGGGTTGGTGCGTTTCATGGGCACCTTGACGCGGTCCGGGTCGTACATCTGCTGAGGAATCAGGTGACCGCGCGGGCATACATAGCCATGGTTGGTCTTGGACAGCGGGTTGCCGCGCACCCGGGTGGCACGGCCGCCCTGCACAAAGATCTGGATGGCACACCACTGAGTGCAACCCTGACATGTGCTGGCAACCCAGTCACCCATGGCCGGGCTGCTGGGCTTGGCCTTGCGGGGAATCAGCGCGCTGTGCAGGGGTGCGGCCGACATGCCAGCACAACCGATCATCAGCGATCCGGCAGAAATGCCGGATGCCATGAGAAAAATCCGTCTTGTCAACTTCATAACATGCTCCTGATTTGCTATTCGACTGATGAGTTCATCGCAAACTCCATGCCACGGTGCAACGCAGCCACGCTTGCAGGTTTCAGGCGTGCTGGCGCCGTACACATCGACCTTTGTTTTCAAAGGGAAATTTCTTGTTCGGGAGCTTTGACGCGTGCTGAAAACAAGTTCCTGCCCCACCATCAACGGGCCGTGCCAGTCGTTACCCCTTGGTAACCAGTGATGCATCGCGCGTGGCGCCAGTCAGACCAAAGCAGGACGGGCGATATGCCTGTTGCACGGTCCGATCGCTAGAATCCGGCCTGTTCAGGAGTGAACTTTGTTGCGCGTCACGCCGCTGACGCCCAAACGTAATCCGGGTGTTACCTTGCGGTAACCGGCAACGCCATCCAGTTGGCCCATGTCACCAAGCGGTAACGAGGAAAAAATGTCAAAACTCATCAGGCGACAGTTCATCACGGCTTGCCTTGGCGCAAGCTGTGCGCACGTCCTGGGAAACACCGTGGGGCGTCCCATCCGGTTTGCCATGACCCCTGCCTTTCTGCACGACCAGCACGCCTTGCTGGCCGAATGGCGGGTTTATCTGGAAGTCCGCCTGAAGCGTCCGGTGGAGTTCATCCAACGCGACCGCTACCGCGACACCATGGACCTGCTGCAGCAGCAAAAAGTCGAGTTCGCGTGGATCTGCGATTACCCCTATGTGATGCTGAAAAACGAGGTTCGTTTGCTTTCGGTGGCTATCAACAACGACAAACCCACCTACCGCTCCTACCTGATCGTGCCGACACGTGACACCCTAACCCGCACCGTGCTTGACCTCAAGGGAAGCGTCTTTGCCTATGCAGACCCCTATTCAAATACCGGCTATCTGGTGCCGCGCTTCGAGATCAAAAGCAGTGGCGCTGACCCTGCCACTTTTTTCAAGCGCACATTTTTTACCTGGTCGCACCGCAAGGTGATCGATGCTGTGGCCGCCGGCTTGGTTCAGGGCGCCACGGTGGACAGCTATGTGTGGGATTCCTTGAGCCAGGTGCGCCCGGACATTACCGCCAAAACCCGGATTGCATGGAAGTCCGAGGAATACGGTTTTCCACCCATGGTGGCTCACCGCAATGTGCCGGAAGCCGATTTCAAACGCATGCAGGACATCCTGCTGGGCATGGCTGACGAACCCCAGGGTCGAGCCATGCTGGAACGGCTCAACCTGAATGGTTTCATCACAGGAACGCCCAAGCTGTATGACCGTGTGGCAGAAATGATGCGATTGTTCGGCGAGCCTTGATGCGCCTGTTTGATCTCAGTCTGCAGTTCAAGATGCCGCTCTGGGGCGGCGGCTTGATCCTGGCCACGGCCCTGGCTTTGTCCACCTCGTTTGTCGTTCAAACCTGGGATAACCTGCATCAGGAAATTCACAAGAACGCACAGGACATTGGCCGGACCATGGCGCGGACGCTGTTTCCGGTGATGCTGCACGACGAAGTATGGCAAGCCTTTGAAATCGTTTCGCTTCCCTTTTCCGCTGTGCCCAGCGCGGCGCTTGCAGAGAGCCTGATCGTGCTTGACAGCACTGCCCGCGTCTATGTGTCATCCCGCCCAGAAGCGCATCCGGTGCTGAGCCCGCTGGCGTCGCTGGGCGCAGAACTGGCCGAACTGGACCAGGCCTTCCCGCGCGCTCCGGATGCCGATGTGTTTGTGCTCGACAACGGGCAGGCGCAGCATATCTATGTGACCTTGCCGATCGTCAACGATGGGGTCCGGCTGGGCACCCTGGTGGTGGCCTACAACAAATCCCTGCTGTGGCAACGTTTCACTCACCTGCTTGGAAACGCCTTGTGGGTCACCTTGCTGGTGCTGGGTGTGTTGTTGCCCATTACCGCCTACTGGGGACGGCGCATGATGCAGCCGATGCGGCTGATCACCGAACGCATCAGCGGCATCGGCCGCAATGAGTTCGCGGCGCTCGATGCCTCACTTTACCCCTACAAGGATGAGGTGGGCCAGCTGTTTTCGGCTTATACCGACATGCGCTCCAAGCTGATGGAGAAAGCAGAGCTGGAAAAGGAAATGATCAAAAGTGAGCGCATGGCCGCCGTCGGGCGACTCACGGCCAGCATTGCCCACGAGATCAACAACCCGCTCGGCGGCATGCTCAATGCCATCAGCACCCTGAAGCGTTTCGGCAGCCCGGACCCGGTCATGCAAAAGACCGTGTCGCTGCTGGAGCGGGGTTTGTCGCAGGTACACGACACGGTAGCCGCCCTGCTGGTCGAAGCCAAGGTGAAAAGCCGCCCCTTGACTCCAACCGATCTGGAGGACGTGCGTATTCTGGTGAAGCATGCCGCCAAAAAGCTTGCAACCCAACTCAGGTGGGAAATTGCCCTGCCCGACGCAGTGGCGCTGCCGTCCACGCTGGTGCGCCAGGTCGTCATTAATTTGCTGCTCAACGCCATCACCGCGGCCGGCCAGGGCGGCCAAGTGACGCTGCGGGTCACCTCGAACGAGCATGGTGTCATTATGGTGATCGAGAACAACGGAAAATCACTGTCGCCTGAACAACTCGGTCGCCTGTTTGAACCCTTTACCCAGTTCTCGGACAATGGCAATGGGCTCGGACTCTGGATCTGCTACCAGATCGTGACGCAACTGGGCGGTACCATTCAGGCTGAATCCGATCTCGCATTGACCCGCTTCAGCGTAAGCTTCCCCCTGACTTCATCCGAAACACCTTGATGCCGCAACCCTTGCCCAAAATTTGCCTGATCGAAGACGACGAGATCATGGGCGAATCGCTCGCCGACCGCCTTGATCTGGAAGGCTTCAGCTTCGACTGGCACCGTGACGGCAGCAAGGCCAGCGCCGCCCTGCGCTCCCAGGCGTATGCATTGGTCATCAGCGACATCCGCCTGCCCGACATCACCGGGGATGCCTTGTATGAGCAACTGCGGGCTGAACACCGGAGCCTGCCACCGTTTATCTTCATCACCGGCCATGGCGACATCGACACCGCCGTGCGCTTGCTCAAGGCCGGTGCACACGACTACATCACCAAGCCTTTTGACCTGGATGCATTGATCGAAAAAATCAACGCCGTGCTGGCCCACAGCAGCCACCGGGGGCCGGCCGCTCTGGGCCAGTCCCCGGCCATGCGGCACATCGAGACCATGCTGCATCGTTTGGCGAGTAGTGAGGCTTCAGTGCTGATCACCGGTGAATCCGGCGTGGGCAAGGAGCGTGTTGCACAGGCATTACATCAATTGACCGGTGAGGGAAAGCCGTTCATCGCAGTGAATTGCGGCGCCCTGACCGAAAGCCTGCTCGAAGCAGAGCTTTTTGGTTACGAAAAAGGGGCCTTTACCGGAGCACTCCGGACAAAAAAAGGTGTTTTTGAACAAGCCAGCAGCGGCACGCTTTTTCTGGACGAAATTGGCGACATGCCGCTGGCAATGCAAGTCCGGCTGCTGCGCGTGCTGCAAGAGCGCTGCGTTGTGCGGGTGGGTGGTGAAACGCCCATCCCGGTGGACATCCGGCTGATCTGCGCCACCCATCAGGTGCTGCAGGAGCGCGTGCAGGCAGGTGATTTTCGCGAAGACCTGTACTACCGCATCAACGTGGTGGAACTGCGCATACCGCCTCTGCGGGAGCGACCGGAGGACGTTTTGCCGTTGGCTCGACAATTCTTGACCACTCTTGCAGCGACCCATAAAAAGCCCCCGCTCATGCTGACACCCGCTGCCGAAC
>JBASJO010000459.1:0-2522 GCA_049655365.1 Rhodoferax sp.
GTACAGGGCCGCTACCGGCTTGACGCAACTCACGCCCGGAATGGCGGTAATGAGTTCATAGGCCAAATCGCGTTGACGACGCAAGCGCCCGCCTTCACACACCAGGTCGTTGATGCTCTGGTAACCGCCCAAAGCGGTCTGAATCGCCCATTGGCCTGGCACGTTGGAGCACAGCCGCATGTTCGAGAGCATGTTGAGCCCCTCGATGTAGTCCTTGGCGGGCTTTTTGTCGCCGGACACAACCATCCAGCCCGCGCGGTAGCCGCATGAACGGTAGCTCTTGGACAACGAATTGAAAGTGAGCGTCAGCACATCGTCGCTCAGTGAGGCCATGGCCGTGTGCTTGACGCCGTCGTACAAGACCTTGTCATAGACCTCGTCGGCAAATATCACCAGCCCATGTTCACGCGCAATCTGCACCAGGGCTTTCAGCAACTCGTCAGAGTACATGGCGCCG
Organism: Rhodoferax sp.; assembly: GCA_049655365.1. Classification (GTDB taxonomy): domain Bacteria; phylum Pseudomonadota; class Gammaproteobacteria; order Burkholderiales; family Burkholderiaceae_C; genus Rhodoferax. The sequence goes on from JBASJO010000459.1 coordinate 458, forward strand.
GTCGGGTTGTTGGGGTTGATCACCACCAGGCCCTTGGTGCGTGGCGTGATCTTGGCCCGCAGGTCGTTCAGGTCCGGCATCCAGCCATTGGCTTCGTCGCACAGGTAATGCACCGGTGTGCCACCCGACAGGCTGGCGGCCGCTGTCCACAAGGGGTAGTCGGGCGACGGCAGCAAGAGCTCGTCACCATCGTCCAGCAGCGCGTTGGTGGCCATCACAATGAGTTCGCTGGCGCCATTGCCCAAATAGATGTCGTCGAGCGTGACCCCCTTGATGCCCTGCTTCTGGGTCTCGTGCATGACCGCCTTGCGCGCCGCAAAAATGCCTTTGCTGTCCGAATAGGCCGCCGAATTGGGCAGGTTGCGGATCATGTCCTGCTGGATTTCTTCAGGCGAGTCAAAACCAAACACGGCCAGGTTGCCAATGTTGAGCTTGATGATCTTGTGGCCTTCTTCCTCCATCTGACGCGCCGCGTCCATGATGGGGCCGCGAATGTCATAACAAACGTTGGCCAGTTTGGCTGATTTACGTATGGTCTTCAAAGTCCCTCCGGGCGTGCTCGCCACGTGGCGAAACCTATAATTTGACCACAAGTCTTGCCCGCGTCGCTTTAAGCCAACGCCGTTCCCATAACCAGCCCTGCCTCATGAAAATCCACCCCGACATCATCAGTGCGCCTTTCATCAGCTCCTATGGCAAGGGCTGGGTGCAAATGGCGGGCGAGCAACTGACCCGCAGCGTGGTGCTTTGCTCTGATGGCCGACGCTTTGACTGGGCCTGCACACGCTTTGACGCGCTGACAGCCGAACACTTTGCGCAATTGGCCGAGCTAAAAACCGAATTGGTCATTTTTGGCAGTGGCGAACGCCTGCGCTTTCCGGCTGCAGCCCTGACCCGTGCCCTGATCGAGCGCCAGATTGGCATCGAAACCATGGACACCCAGGCCGCCTGCCGCACCTACAACGTTCTGGCCGGCGAAGGCCGCCATGTGGCCGTGGCCTTGTTGATGGAGACTGCGGACGACGGATGTCAATAGGCACATGATCTCAACGTGGATGTGCCCGGCCCACGAAAGTGCCAGTCAAATCAGAGTAAAATACGGGCCTTGTAGTCGGGGGCGCACAAGCGCATAAGAGGATAGTGTCCACGACTTGAGAGACCGACGCATCCTGTCACACGAGATCGAAAAAACATGGCGATAGTTGTCAATAAACCCATCCCTGAATTTGAATCTAATGCAACTGGTGGTATCCGGGTCACCAACACCTCTCACCTCGGTCATGTTGTCATCCTGTATTTTTACCCCAAGGACAACACACCCGGTTGTACCACCGAAGCCATGCAGTTTCGCGATAAATACAAAGATTTTGTAAAAGCCGGGGCCACGGTTTTTGGCGTCTCGCGTGACAACATGCGTTCCCACGAAGAATTCAAAACCAAACTCGAACTGCCCTTCGAGCTGATTGCCGACACCGAAGAAAAAATGTGCCACATGTTCGGTGTGGTCAAAAACAAGATCATGTACGGCAAGAAGGTCAAGGGCATCGAGCGCAGCACCTTCCTCATCGGCGCTGACGGCCTGCTCAAGGAAGAGTGGCGCGGTCTCAAGGTGCCCGGTCATGTGGACGACGTGCTGAACGCCGTCAAGGAACTGCAAAAAACGCCGGCCCTGGCCTGACCCTGACCGGGGTTGTGATGACCCCAAACACACCCACCCGGCAGTTCCGTCACAAGGCTCATGCATAATCATTCGCATGCCGAAGACCACATTCTGTATTTTGAAAAAGCCGCCCGGTTGACCTGGCGGCTTTTTTATTTTTGACCTCACAATTTTCCAACGCGCAGGAGTTTTAAATGCCTTTGCCCACTGCCCCGACCAAACGCGCCGCCTTGTTGTCGCAACAGGACTTCAACGTGCCAGCCCGTCCCAAAACCAAAAGCAGCACGCAAAAACCGCCGTCAGCCAAGTTGCCGGAAGTGCTGGTGGCCGAGCAGCCCCCCATGACGCTGGCCGCGCCTGCCCAGCAAAGCACCGCGCCCGCAGCACCGCAACCAAGCCCTGCCA
>JBASJO010000460.1:0-4584 GCA_049655365.1 Rhodoferax sp.
CACACGCTGTTTCTCTGAAACCCGGGGAACTTAGCTCAGCTGGTAGAGCAGCGGACTCTTAATCCGTAGGTCGAGAGTTCGAATCTCTCAGTTCCCACCAAACCAGATAACGAAAGCCCACTATCAAAACGGTAGTGGGTTTTTTCAATTTAAGGCCCTGACAGACTGCGGTACATGGTTTTGCACCATCCCAGCACCAGCAGCAGGCACAAAAAAGCCCAGCGGGTAAAGGCTGGGCTTCCAGTTGGTTCGGGCGGGCTACACAATGTGCAGGCGTTGCGCCTTGGGCTTCAGTGTCGGTGTTGCAGCGGGTGGGTATGAATCCAGGAGAACCGACAAAGTAGCAGTCACCACCGTCGAACTCAAGCGAATTGGGACTCACAAAGCGATTGACCGGGACCCCCGGTAAGGTGTGAAGCGCGGGGGCTTGATGCCCAAGGCAAATTGATCACCGCACCATCAGCCGGCAAAGCCTGCAGCGTTGGGCAGGTGGTCTTGGCCGCGGCCTGCGCGTCTTCCTGTGTTGGCAGGTAGGCCTCGATAGCATGCTCGACGGCAGTACTGGTCGCCGGGTTTTACTTCACGCGGAGATAATTGTCATCAAATCAATTTTTAAATCGTGTTTTTCGACAGAACCTTGCATACCAATGTTTTTCGCAAATCACTGCATAAAGGACAGGGAGAGATGACTTTTCACAAGAGCAAGAACAAGGGGCAAACCGTACCCGATCTCGACTTTTCCGATAGCCCGGACACCGTACCCGCCAACCTGGACGTTTTCGAGGATTTACCGTCTTCGACCAAGCAGTTTCGTGGCCTGGTTGAAACGCCCGACCAACTCGTCGATGCATTGGCACTGCAGGCCATACTGAAGCCCATTCCGCTAGGGGAAGCGTTTGTGGCACTGGATCTGGTCAGCGCGGCTCAGGTCGATGAAGCACTACGCCGACAAAAGGAAGACAAGACTCTGCCCTTGGGCCAAATTCTGATCAACTCGGGCATGCTGTCGCAAGCCGACTTGCAGTCAGCGCTGGTGCGCAAGATGGGATACCCCTTGGTCGACCTCAAGAAGTTTCCGTTCGACTTCGCTGCCATCCGCCGCATTCCTCAAGAACTGGCTATGCGGCTGAAGGCCTTGCCCCTGTTGGAATTGCCCAAGGCGCTGGTGGTGGCGATGCCCGACCCGCTGAACTTCAAAGGCAACCAGGAGCTTGAGTTCTGCGTCGGTCTGAAAATCATCCCGGTCATGGCCAACATGGAGGACTTGCTCGTGACCATCGTCAGGCTGCATCGCGAGATCAGGATGCGCGGCATGCTGACCTCGGCCGAAAATGCGCCTGCCATCAAAATGAGCGCACCCAACGCTGACAAGCGGGATGTTTACCAACTGGCAACCGAGTTGACCAAGGAGTCCATGGACTTGGTGCAGCAGGATCAGTCCATTGAGCAGTCCGACAGCACCTTGGTCAACCTGATCAACTCGATGATCAAGGAGGCGTCGAGCAACAACGCCTCGGACATCCACATCGAGCCTTATCCGGAGCGGCAAAAAGTACTCATCCGTTTTCGGGTTGATGGCGTGATGCGCCACTACCTTGAACTGCCCATGAGTTCGAGCAACGCCTTGGTCGCACGCATCAAGATCATGTGCGACCTGGACATCTCGGAGCGCCGCAAGCCCCAGGACGGCAAGATCAACTTTGCCAAATATGGCGGCTTTCCGCTGGAATTGCGCGTCGCCACGATCCCCACGAACAATGGGTTGGAAGATGTGGTGATGCGTCTGCTTGCCTCGTCCAAGGCCATGTCGATCGACACGATCACCTTGAGCGCGGCCAATGTCAAGGCGCTGGACCGCATCATGCACCGCCCGCATGGCATGTTCCTGTGCGTCGGCCCGACAGGCTCCGGCAAGACCACCACGCTGCACGCCGCCCTGGGCCACATCAACAATCCGGAGCGCAAGATATGGACGGCCGAAGACCCGGTTGAAATCACGCAGACCGGCTTGCGTCAGATCCAGGTGAACCCGAAGATCGGCTGGACTTTTGCTGCAGCGCTACGCTCCCTGTTGCGTGCCGACCCCGATGTGATCATGGTCGGTGAAATCCGCGACCAGGAAACCGCCGATATCGCCATTGAAGCAGCGTTGACAGGTCACCTCGTGCTCTCGACCCTGCACACCAATTCGGCCGCCGAGACCATTGTGCGACTCAATGACCTGGGGGTGGATCCCTTTTCTTTTGCAGACGCGCTGCAAGGCATCCTGGCGCAAAGGCTGGTCCGCCGCTTGTGCCCGAAATGCGTGACGCGCAAGCCGCTGCCCGATGAAGAGCTGGTTGAGTTGATCCAGGACTACCAGACGGCCCTGCCTGAAGCGCACCGGGAGCATGATTACCAGACCCTGACCGACCTCTGGACCGCGCGGTACGGCCTGAAAGGTCGTCTGCAGCACTACCACGCACCGGGCTGTGCCCACTGCGGTGGGACCGGCCTCAAGGGACGGGTGGCCTTGCACGAGCTCATGACTACCTCAACCGAGATCCGCCAGTTGGTGCAGCACCGGGCGCACCCCAAAGAACTGCAAGCCGCCGCCATCACCGAAGGCATGCGCACACTGCGACAGGACGGAATTGAAAAGGTCCTGGCCGGCATCACGACCCTGGCTGAAGTGCGCGCAACGACCAACGATTAATCTGCGCCACATTTTTTGGCCGTACGGGCACCGACTTTCTGTCAGCGCTGAGCGTCTTGAACCGGGTCAACGCAGGCCTTGTCTATACTGGCCTGATGCACCACATCGGCCACAAAAAGACCCTGCGATCAACTTTGTTGAGCGGCTTGATCTTCCCGCTGTGTTTCAGTGCTTCTCAGGTGCTGGGCAAGGACGTGGCCGTCGGCGTCTTTGCCTACCAAGGGGAACGCGCATCAACCTCCGACTGGAACCCACTCATCAGCTACCTGAACCGGGCGCTGCCAGAACACCATTTCCGTCTGGAAAACCATGATGCGGAAGGCTTGCGTGCGGCCATCGCTGGCGCGCGCATCGATCTGGCCATCACCAACCCGGGGCACTACATCACCATGGAGGCTGAATTCGGCCTCAGCCGCATCGCCACGCTGGAGTCTGTGGGGGTGTCTGCTGCCAGGGCGCTGGGCTCGGTCGTGCTGGTGCGCAGTGACCGTACGGATTTGAAAGAGCTCTCTGATCTGGCTGGGAAACGGGTTGCGGCCATTGCACCGGAGGCCTTTGGTGGTTACCTGCTGGCTGCCCAGGCCATGCTGCACAGCGGCGTCGATCCGGAGACGGACCTCAAGGAAATTCTGTTCATTGGCTTGCCGATGAACCGGGTGGTCGAGGCCGTGCTGCAAGGCAAAGTGGATGCAGGCATCGTGCGCGCCTGCGTGCCGGAACAAATGGTGCGCGAGGCACAGCTTGCGCCCGCTGACTTCCGGGTTTTGTCGCAGCGCCAGGAAAACCATTTTCCGTGCGCGCTGTCGACCCCCCTGTTCCCGGACTGGCCCCTGGCCGTCACCCGGCAAACCGACCCGGAATTGGCCAAACGTGTCGCCCATGCCTTGCTCTCGATGACACAGGTAGCAGACGGCATGGGTTGGACCGTTCCTGCGGACTACCAACCGGTGCACGACGTGTATCGGGAACTGCGCGTCGGCCCCTACGCCTACTTGCGGGAAATCACGCCTGAAGGCCTGGCGCGCCGTTTCTGGCCCTGGCTGCTGGGTGCACTGATCGCGCTGGCGGCCTGGATCACCCACACCGTCCGGGTTGAGCATCTGGTCCACCGCCGAACCGCACAATTGCGTGATTCCCTGCAGGCCAGGGAACAGGCCGAGTCACGCATGCGCGAAAGCCAGGAGCAAATGGAACACCTTTCAAGGCTGTCGGTGCTGGGCGAACTGTCAGGCAACCTGGCGCACGAACTAAACCAGCCCCTGACCACCATTGGCACCTATGCCCGCACCGTGCTGCGCCGCCAGGACAGCGGTCGCCTGACGCCGGACGCCATCAGCGAAGCCTGCAGCCAGATCGTCAGTGAAGCCGAGCGGGCGGGTGGCATCGTGCAGCGCATTCGCCATTTCGCCAAAAAACGGGGTGCCGTGCGCGCGCCGGTGGACCTGGCGCTCATTGCAACGGAGGCGCGGCATCTGATCATCGGCATGCTGGCCCATCCGCCCATCATCCACATCGACAATCGGTTACCTGAGCATTGCCGGGTGCTGGCAGACGGCCCGCAAATCCAGCAGGTCTTGCTGAATCTGATCAAGAATGCCCTTGATGCCGGGCGCAACCTGCCACCCGAGCGGCACCGTGTTCAGGTGATTGTTGAAGCCGTGGACCACTGGGTCCGTCTCCACGTCATCGACCAGGGTTGCGGTCTTGAACCAGCCCAATTGGCGCGCCTTTTCGAGCCATTTTTTACCACCAAGCCCGATGGTCTGGGCCTTGGGCTACCCATCTGCAAAACCATCATCGAGGCCCATGGCGGCCGGCTGTGGGCCGAGCCCAATGCCGATGGCCTGGGCATGCGTTTTTCCTTTTCACTCCCCTGCCATGACCTACCC
>JBASJO010000461.1:0-1756 GCA_049655365.1 Rhodoferax sp.
CCGTGGCTGCCAACCTGGCCGCGCTGGACTGGGGCCGCCGCGCCGCGCTGGACCTGGACGCCGTGCTACGCCAAAGCAGCCCGGCGCAGGTGGTGCGCGTCGTAAAGCCTGAAAAAGAAGCGCTGGAAACCCTGATAACGCGGCACAGTACAGACCTGGTCGCCTACCAAAACAAGGCTTGCGCCGCGCGTTTCGAGACCCTGGTGCGCCAGGTGCAACAAGCCGAGCAACAGGCCCTGCCGGGTAGTGAACGGCTGACCCGCACCGTGCTCACCCAAGCCTACCGGCTGATGGCCATCAAGGACGAGTACGAGGTGGCCCGGCTCTACACCGATGGCCGCTTCGAGAAACAACTGCGGGAACAATTTGAGGGCGACGCACGGCTGCGCTTTCACCTGGCGCCACCCTTGTTTGCCAAACGCGACCCCGCCACCGGCCACCTCAAAAAGCAGGCCTACGGCCCCTGGATGTTGTCAGCGATGCGGGTGCTGACGCGCTTCAAGGGCCTGCGTGGCGGTTGGCTCGACCCCTTTGGCCTAACCGCCGAGCGGCGCCTGGAGCGAAGCCTGGCGCAAATGTACCCGGCCATGGTCGAGGCCTTGCTGCCCAGCTTGGCGGCCAGCAACCACGCGGCGGCGCTGAAGCTGGCCGGCATTGGGACGGAAGTGCGCGGTTTTGGCCACGTCAAGGAACGCCAGTTGCGGCAAGCGGCCCAGCAGTGGCAGCAGGCTTGTCAGGGCACAGCGGCCGAGCCGGTGGTGATGGCTTTTGTGGCGAACCTGCCAAAGTAGCCCGGATCAGCCTTTCTTGCCGCCCATGACCAGCAGCACGCCGCCCACCACAATGGCGCCAATGCCGGCCCACAGCGGCACGTTGACGGTCTTCTTTTCCTGCACCGTCATTTCGAGCGGCCCGACCTTGAGCGCCGTGGTGTCCTTGGTGTAGCTGAAGCCACCGTAGACGAGCCCGAGGGCGCCCAACACGATGAGCACAACACCGACAAGTTTGATTGAATTCATGAAATCTCCTCTGTAACGCCTCACCCAAGCTTCGACACCGACGGCATCAGAGCGTGAAACACGCCAAGCATTTAAGCACGCCAGTTCACACAACTATGTGCTGTGCCGCACAGACGCTCAATGCGCCTTGTCCCAGTTCGGCCCCACCCCCACCTCGGCCAGCAGCGGCACCTTGAGGTGCGCCACCCCGGCCATCAGCCGGGGCACCTCATGGCGCACCCAGTCCACCTCGGACTCGGGCACCTCGAACACCAGTTCGTCGTGCACCTGCATGATCATCTTGGTGGCGCGCTGCTCGGCGTCAATGACCTGCTGCACCTGGACCATGGCCAGCTTGATCAGGTCGGCCGCCGTGCCCTGCATGGGCGCGTTGATGGCGGCGCGCTCGGCCCCGCTGCGCCGCGGCCCGTTGGGCGAATTGATCTCGGGCAGGTACAGGCGGCGGCCGAACACGGTCTCGACATAACCCTGCGCCTTGGCTTGCGCCCGGGTCTGGTCCATGTAGTGCTTGACGCCGGGGTAACGGTCAAAGTAGCGCTCGATGTAGTTTTTGGCGGCGGTGTTGTCGATGGCCAGTGCCTTGGCCAGGCCGTAGGCGCTCATGCCGTAAATCAGGCCGAAGTTGATGACCTTGGCGTAGCGGCGCTGCTCGCTGCTGACCTGTGCGGTGTCCACGCCGAAGATTTCGGCGGCGGTGGCGCGGTGCACGTCCATGCCGTCATGAAAAGCCAGCAGCA
>JBASJO010000462.1:0-2915 GCA_049655365.1 Rhodoferax sp.
TGGTCACGCACCACGGCACCGACAAGGCGCGCGACGGTGGACGGGTGTACATCGCCCTGCTGTTGAGCACATCCACCGTGTTGCTGCTGCCTGCACTGGTCTTCATCTGGCACGTTGCAGGCACCACCGATTTCACGGTAGGCGGCATCCTGGCCGACAAACTCAAACCCGGTGAGCTTGCCGTGTTATTGGGTTTGTGCGTGTTCGGCATCGGCAAGGCCGCGCTGATGCCTTTCCACCGCTGGTTGCCTGCCGCCATGGTGGCACCCACGCCGGTGTCGGCTCTGTTGCACGCAGTGGCCGTGGTCAAGGCCGGCGTCTTCAGTGTGGTCAAGGTGATGGTCTATGTGTTTGGTGTGGACACCCTTGCCACAGCGGGTGCCACGAATTGGCTGGTGGCCGTGGCCGGGTTCACCATCATCGCGGCCTCTGTGGTGGCACTGAGCGCGGACAACCTGAAACGCCGGTTGGCCTATTCCACTGTCAGCCAACTTTCTTATGTCACCATGGCTGCGGCCTTGCTGGCCCCCTTGTCGCTGGTGGGCGCCGTGATGCACATCGCCGCCCATGCGGTGGGCAAGATCACCCTCTTTTTTGCCGCAGGCGCCATTTACACCGCTGCCCACAAAACCGAGATCAGCCAGCTCGATGGCATCGGTCGGCGCATGCCCTGGACCATGGGCGCCTTCGCCATTGCCGCACTGTCCATGATCGGTCTGCCCCCGGCCGTTGGTTTTATTTCCAAGTGGTACATGGTGTCGGGCGCCATGGCCAGCCAGCACTGGCTGGCGGTCACGGTCATTGTGCTGAGCACCTTGCTCAACGCCGGCTACTTCCTGCCCATTGTGTACCGCGCTTTCTTTGTGGCGCCACCGGCAGACCCGCACGGCCATCCGCACGGCGAGGCGCCCTTGCCGATGGTGATCGCCCTGACAGCGACCGCCGCCGTGACGGTACTGTTATTTTTCTTTCCCGACGTGCCCCTGGCGCTCGCCCGCCAGATGCTCAACCCGTAACAATGAAACCAATGGACGAGAAAAACCACTGGCTGGATCACCCCCGCAATGGGAAGCTGCTTTGGCGCGGCTTTCTGGCGGTACTGTTGCTCACGGTGCTGGCGGAGTTTTTTGTGCCCATGCACCCGCATTTTGAAATTGAGTCGGTGTTTGGTTTTTACGCTTGGTATGGTTTGCTCGCCTGCGCCTTGCTGATCCTGGTGGCCAAAGGCCTGGCGCTGGTGCTGCAGCGCCCTGACACGCATTACGGCAAAGACCATGACTGACGTTCTGCTTCATCCCGGGCTGGCACTCATTGCAGGCGCCCTGTTGTTGCCCTGGCTGCGCGGCCCGCTGCGTGGTGCAGCGGTGGTGGCCTTGCCGTTGTTGGTGTTGGCCTTGGTATGGCAGGTGCCCGATGGTCCGGCCTGGCAGTTGCGCTTTCTTGATTACACCCTGACACCCTTGCAAGGTGACAAGCTGTCACGGCTGTTTGCCACCATCTTTGCGCTGATGGCCGCTGGCGGTGGACTGTTTGCCATGACGCAAAAAAGCCGCGTCGAAGTACCGGCGGCTTTTGTTTATGCCGGCTCTGCCATTGGCGTGGCTTTGGCAGGCGACCTGGTCACGGTGTTTGTGTTCTGGGAGCTGATGGCGGTCGGCTCGACCCTGGTGCTCTGGAGCCAGGGCACCGAAGCGGCGTATCGCGCGGCCAGACGCTACCTGATGGTTCACCTGCTGGGCGGTGTTCTGCTGTTTGCCGGTGTGACCGGCCACATTGTTGACACGGGTGATGTCGCCTTTACCCGCATGGCGCTGGAATCGCCCGCGCACTGGCTGATCCTGATCGGTTTCCTGGTCAACGCGGCTGCCCCGCCCCTATCTGCCTGGCTGGCCGATGCCTACCCTGAAGCATCCTGGAGCGGCACAGTGTTCCTGTCGGCCTTCACCACCAAGACGGCGGTGTATGTTTTGCTGCGCGGCTTTCCCGGCAACGAGTTGCTGATCTGGCTTGGCTTGTTCATGGCGTTTTATGGCATCGTCTACGGTCTGCTGGAAAACGACATTCGGCGCATCCTGGCTTACACCATCGTCAACCAAGGTGGTCTGATGATGGTGGGTGTGGGTATTGGCACAGAGATGGCCCTCAACGGTGCAGCAGCACAAGCCTTTGTTGGTGTGATCTATGTTGCGCTGTTGCTCATGTCGGCAGGATCGGTGATGTTGATGACGGGCAAGCGCAAATGTTCGGAGCTCGGTGGCTTGTTTCGAACCATGCCCTTGACCGCAAGCTGCGGCATCGTCGGCGCCATGGCGATTTCGGCATTTCCGCTCACCTCCGGCTTCATCTCCAAATCCATGGTGTCACAGGCCGCACTTGACGGGCATCATCTGTGGATCTGGCTGTTGCTGACGACCGCGTCGGCTGGTGCGTTGCTGCACGCCGGGTTCAAGTTCGTCTGGTTTGTTTTTTTTCAGAAAGATTGCGGCTTGCGCCCGACTGAGCCGCCGCGCAGCATGCGCTGGGCCATGGTTTTCTTTTCGTTCCTGTGTATTGCGCTGGGCGTCTGGCCTGAACCGCTGTATGCGTTGCTGCCTTTCGCAGTCAACTATGTGCCCTACACCGCAGCCCATGTGGTGACGCAGTTGCAGTTGCTGCTGTTCTCGGGTCTGGCCTTCTTCGGGTTGTTGCCCTACCTGAAGCGCAGCTTGACCATCACACTGGATGTGGACTGGGTCTGGCGCACATTGCTGCCCGCGCTGTTGCGCCATGTGGGCCTGCCGCTGGCCAAGGCATGGAACCTGACGGTGCGGGCGGCCTATGTACTGATCACAGAGTCCTTGGCACTGGTGCTTTACCAGCATCGCCAGGACGGCCGGTTTGCGCGTACCTGGTCCACCCGAAGCATGGCCCTGTGG
>JBASJO010000463.1:0-11978 GCA_049655365.1 Rhodoferax sp.
GCGCACACGGGTGAGCATTTCAGTGCGGGCCGCTTTCGCAGCCGCTTGCATCACGTCGCGGCTCGGGGGCTTGCCGGCACCACCCCAGATGGTCTGGCGTCCCATGGCAATGGGTTCGGCCTGTTCACCGGGCTCGGGCATGAACTCGGCGATGATTTGCACCGGGATGTCCTGCTTGGTGTAACGCTCAATGGCTTGCATGAAGCCTTCTTCGTCCAGGCTCACCAGGTTGACGGCCATGCCGTCAGAACCTGCGCGGCCAGTGCGGCCGATGCGATGCACGTAGTCTTCGGTGACGTTGGGAATGTCGTAGTTCACCACATGCGGCAGGTCGTCGATGTCGATGCCGCGGGCGGCAATGTCGGTAGCCACCAACGCGCGCATCTCACCGCTCTTGAAGCCGGCCAGCGCCTGGGTGCGCGCCGACTGGCTTTTGTTGCCGTGCAGCGCCATGGCGGTGATGCCATTTTTTTCCAGGAACTCGGCAACGTTGTTGGCACCAAACTTGGTGCGGGTGAATACCAGCACCTGGCTCCAGTTTTTTTCCTGGATGATGTGGGCCAGCAGGGCTTTTTTCTTGCCACGACCGACCGGGTGAATCAATTGCGTGATGCGTTGCACGGTGGTGTTGCGCGGCGTGACCTGCACACTTTGCGGGTCTTTCAGCAGCGTGGCTGCCAGCTCGCGGATCTCGTCGCTGAAGGTGGCCGAGAACAGCAGACTCTGTTTGGCCTTGGGCACGGCGGCCAGCACTTTTTTCACGTCATGGATAAAGCCCATGTCGAGCATGCGGTCAGCTTCGTCGAGCACCAGCATCTGCACCTGGCTCAGGTCGACCATGCCTTGTTGCATCAGGTCGAGCAGGCGCCCGGGAGTGGCCACCAGGATGTCGACGCCTTTTTTCAGGCGGCTGATCTGCGGGTTCATGCCGACACCGCCAAAAATGGCGACCGAGGTCAGCTCCAGGTACTTGCCATAGGTCTGCACCGACTCTTCCACCTGGGCGGCCAGCTCGCGGGTGGGTGTGAGCACCAAGGCCCGCACGGCCACGCCGCCGAATTTGCTGCGCGGAGCTTCCTCGGTGCTGAGCTTGTTCAGCATGGGCAGCACAAAGGCAGCCGTTTTGCCGGTGCCGGTTTGCGCGCCACCGAGCAGGTCATGGCCCTCAAGCACGACCGGAATGGCCTGTGCCTGAATGGGCGTGGGAGTTTCGTAGCCTTGCTCAAGCACGGCCTTGATGATGGCCGGAGCCAGATTTAATTCTTCAAATTTCATTTAGAGGTGCACCCCATCCAGGGCGCTAGGGCATCGGCCTGTTCTGGCGCGGGTAGCGACAGTTCAGTCAAAGGCAGATGGGATCAAAAGTGGAACCGCGGTGCAGGACCTGGGCTCCCGGCAAGGTGCCGGTCTTGCAGGCAACTGAAGCCCCACAAGCAGGCGTATTGTCGCATGCTCTGGCGAGCGTCTGTTTTTGCCTGTAATTCAGCCCCTGAATGCGCGAAAGATCCGGGGAAATCGCGCCAAAATAAGACATGACAGGCTGCCTGCCCGAGTGCGCCGATAATGCAGCTTTTATCCTTTCTGTGAACGCAATAGACCCATGGCTCAATACGTATTTTCAATGAACCGCGTCGGCAAGATCGTGCCGCCAAAGCGGCACATTCTGAAAGACATTTCTCTCAGTTTCTTCCCCGGCGCCAAGATTGGCGTGCTCGGCACCAACGGTTCGGGCAAGTCGACCCTGCTGCGCATCATGGCGGGACTCGACAAGGAAATTGAGGGCGAGGCCATCCCGATGCCGGGCCTGAACATCGGCTACCTGCCGCAGGAACCCCAGCTCGACCCTGACAAAACCGTGCGCGAAACCGTGGAAGAAGCCATGGGCAAGGTGTTGAATGCCAAGGCCCGCCTGGAAGAAGTCTATATCGCCTATGGTGAAGAAGACGCCGACTTTGACAAGCTCGCCGCCGAACAGGCCGAACTCGAGGCCATCATTGCGACCTCGGGCACCGACTCCGAGCACCAACTCGAAATTGCCGCCGACGCGCTGCGCCTGCCGCCATGGGAAGCCAGAGTCGGTGTGCTCTCAGGCGGTGAGAAGCGCCGCGTGGCGCTGTGCCGACTGCTGTTGGAGCACCCTGACATGCTGCTGCTCGACGAGCCAACCAACCACCTCGACGCTGAATCGGTCGACTGGCTCGAGCAATTCCTGCAGCGCTACAGCGGCACTGTGGTCGCCATCACCCATGACCGTTATTTTCTGGACAATGCCGCCGAATGGATTCTTGAGCTCGACCGCGGCAACGGTATTCCGTACAAGGGCAATTACAGCTCGTGGATGGAGCAGAAGCAGGCGCGTCTGGAGCAGGAGCAAAAGGGCGAAGATTCCCGCGCCAAGGCACTCAAGAAAGAGCTGGAATGGTCGCGCCAGAACCCCAAGGCTCGCCAGGCCAAGAGCAAGGCCCGCCTGGCCCGCTTCGAGGAACTGTCCGACTTCGAATACCAGAAGCGCAACGAGACCAACGAAATCTTCATTCCGGTGGCGGATCGCCTGGGTCAGGAAGTGGTTGAGTTTGTCAATGTCACGAAGTCCTTTGGCGACCGTGTGCTGATCGACAACCTGAGCTTCAAGGTGCCACCGGGCGCCATTGTTGGCATCATCGGCCCCAACGGCGCCGGTAAATCCACACTTTTCAAGATGATTGCCGGACGCGAGAAGCCAGATTCCGGCGAAGTCAAGATCGGCCAAACCGTCAAGATGGCCTTTGTCGACCAAAGTCGCGACGACCTGAGCAACGACAAGACCGTCTGGGAAGACGTGTCTGGCGGGCTGGACATGCTCAACATCGGCAAATTCCAGATGGCCAGCCGCGCCTATTGCGGGCGCTTCAACTTTAATGGCGCTGACCAGCAAAAGCGGGTCGGCACGCTCTCGGGTGGTGAGCGCGGGCGCCTGCACCTGGCCAAAACGCTGATTGCCGGTGGCAACGTGCTGATGCTCGACGAGCCATCCAACGACCTCGATGTGGAAACCTTGCGTGCCCTCGAAGACGCCCTGCTGGAATTCGCCGGCTCGGTCATGGTGATCAGCCATGACCGCTGGTTTCTGGACCGTATCGCCACCCACATCCTGGCCTGCGAAGGCGACAGCCAGTGGTGCTTCTTTGACGGCAACTACCAGGAATACGACGCGGACAAGAAAAAACGTCTGGGCGAGGAGGGTGCACGACCGCACCGCATGCGTTTCAAGGCTTTGCGTTAACCGACCTAGTAGCGAGTAGCGAAGTGAATCCAGCCAATCGATCCGAGCAGTACCTCACACTGTTTCGTGCCGCACTAGGGCAGTCAGCCCGCGACGGAGAGGCGCTGTTGCGACAGGTTTTTCTGGCAGCCCGTGGATCGCTTGAGCAGGATTTCAACCGGGCGCCCGGGCCCGTTGAGCGTGCCCAGCTTGGCCTGTGCGTCAAGCTGCTTGATGAAAAGGCACCGCTGATGTGCGCCGGGTTTCCCGCCTTGCTGCGTCAGGCATTTCAGGACAAACAAGTTGTCAGTTCCCAGTTTGGCGAGCTGGCCATGGGCGAGTTGAGCCATAGTCAGCTGGAACGCATGGATGAGAGTGAAGTCCAGGAGCGGGTTGAACTGGCCCGGGTGTTGCAGACGGTTCAGGGCGGGGCACGACTCTCATTGAACGAACTTAGCGCCTTCATGAGTGCATTGCAGGGTCTGAGCCATGTCAAACCCGACCGCAATCCTTTGCGTCCGCAAATTTATTTGAGCCTGTTGCAGGAAATGCTGGTGCACGCGGAACTCCCGGTGCAGGTGCGCATCAGCTGGATGAGACACCTGGCGGCACCGCTGGGTGTGGCCCTTGGCGCCTCTTACGCGGCACTGGGGCAAAGAATCAAGTCCTACGGCGTGGAGCCATTACGGACTTCCGCGGTCACTTCACCTCCGCTTCGGCCGCCAGCCCGCAGCGCAGGTCCTGCACAGTTGCAAAGCAGCGGTGGTGACGTAGCCAAGGCCACCAGCGTGCTTACGCTCGACCGACTGCGCCAGTTACTGGCCACCCAGGCAGCGCCGCAGCAGAATGTTGCGCCCGATGAAGCCGTCACCCAGTTCTCGGGTGAACTGGACTGGAATTCGGGGCCGGCAGAGATGGCACCAGCCCCTGCTCTGGAGGAGTCGACCACCGACTTTGCGTCAACCGTGCCCGCGGCCTTCGAGGCCCTGCAAAACATGAACCAGGCGGACGATGTGATCGCCCGACTGTCACAGCCGAGCTTGATGGACAAAGCCCACAAGCCGGAGTCCGCTCGTGAAAAATTGCGCAAAAGTTGTCAAAGCCCGGCGCAAGTGCTCAGCTTTGAAGTGATGGTGCAGATGATCGACAACCTGATCAACGACACCCGCTTGGTCAAGGGCATTCGAGACGTCATTGAAAACCTGGAGCCAGCCCTGTTGCGCCTGGTGCTGGTGGATGTGCGCTTCTTCAACAACAAGCAGCACCCGGCGCGGCGCCTGTTGCAGGAGATTACCGAGCGCGGCCTGGCTTTTGGTTCGGCAGACAGCCCCGAGTGCACACTTTTCATACGCTCACTGCACCGCTATGTGAATCCCTTGTCGCGGATTCACATTGACAGTGCCGAGCCTTTTGACCTGGCGCTGTACAACCTCAACAACATGTGGTCGGAGCAACTGGTTCAGTCGCAGCAGACGGTGCAGCAGGCCATGCACGTTCTCAACCGTGCCGAGGAGCGCAATCTGCTGGCCGAGAAGATCTGTGCTGCCATGGCGCAGATCCCCGACATGCAGCGCGTGCCTGCTCCCGTGGTTGACTTCCTGTGCGGTCCCTGGTGTCAGGTCATGGCGGCCGCGGAACTCAACAACACCGAGCGTGCTGAAGACCCCGGCGGCTACAAGGGCCTGGTCAAGCTGCTGTTATGGAGTGCTCAGCCCGAATTGACCCGGCAAGACCTCGGCAAGCTGACCAAGTTGGTGTCCAAGCTCTTGTCAAAGTTGCGCGAGGGCTTGAGCCTGATTGATTACCCTTCGGTGAAAACAAGTCTGTTTTTCGATGCCCTCATGAAGCTGCACCAGCAGGCTTTCCGGCCTGTTTCCGAGGTGCCGGCGTCGAGCCCGCAAACAGCTACGGCCAGACTGCTGGGCAAGCACCACAAGCTCTGGTTGGCGCCGGAAGAAGCCAAAGCGTCGGGCTTCATGGACATGGCTGACGACGACACGGGCAAGCCGCTTGTGCTACACCCCTCTCAGGTGAGAGGGCCGCTGTTGGACTCTGTTATTCCAATGGCGAGCCAGGCCGCGCAAGCGGTGCCGGCATTGACGCTGGAGACTTTAACGGTGGGTGCCTGGGTGGAAATTGCCATCAAAGGGGTATGGCAGCGCAGTCAACTCAGCTGGATCAGCCCGCAGCGCACCATGTACCTGTTTACCGGAGCGCAGGGCCAGACCCAGTCCATGACTCGGCCGTCGCTGGAAAACCTGATCATCACCAACGCCATGCGCCTGGTGTCTGACCATTCCATGGTGGACGGCGCGCTCGACGAGGTTGTGCACACCGCCATGCTCAACAGCCTGGACGGCAATCCGACCTGATTCAGCCCACCAGTGCCATTTTGACGGCTTGTGACACCATGGCCATGTCTGCCTTGCCGGCCAGTTGGGCCTTGACAGCGGCCATCACCTTGCCCATGTCACCCGGCCCCTTGGCACCCAGATTGGCCACGATGGCTTGCACCGCCGTGCTGACTTCTTCGGCGTTGAGGCGCTGTGGCAAGTAGGCTTGCAGCACCAGAATCTCCGCGCTTTCCTTGTCGGCCAGATCCATGCGCTGGGCCTTGGTGAAGGCATCAACTGAGTCCTTGCGCTGCTTGATGAGCTTGTCCACAATCGCAACCATGGCGGCATCGTCCAGCACCACGCGCTCGTCCACCTCCTTTTGCTTGGCCGCCGCCAGCAGCAGGCGGATGGTGCCCAGGCGTTCGCTGTTCTTGGCGCGCATGGCGTTCTTCATGTCTTCGGTAATCTGGTCTTTGAGCGACATATCTATGACTCCTGTGAGTGGATTGGGCATAAAAAAAGCCCGCCTGAGCGTCCCCGGCGAGCTTGTTCAAGAGGCTGTAGCAGCCCTGTCAGAACAACAGGTTAAAACAGTTTCTTGGGCAATTGCATGGCGCGGATGCGCTTGTAATTGCGTTTGACGGCAGCAGCTTTCTTGCGCTTACGCTCTGAAGTGGGCTTTTCGTAGAACTCGCGTGCGCGCAAGTCGGTCAGCAGGCCCAGCTTTTCGATGGTGCGTTTGAAGCGGCGCAGAGCGACGTCAAAGGGTTCGTTGTCTTTAACACGGATGGTTGTCATTACGTCAAGAGATCCTATATGTGCAAACGTCGGGTTTCGGGAAGATCGGGCCTAAAACCAAAGCATTTGCGATTTTCTCCGCTTAAAAGTTGATCAGGCAGCGGAGGTTTGCCAGCAAAGCCTAGGATTATAGCGAGCTCTACGCCGATTTTTGCTATTTTTGCTGCTGGATTAACGTGATCAGTGTAGTTTTTGCAGCACGTACCCGATCACCCGGGCGTCCAGACACAGTTCCAAATGGCCCATGCCCTCAAACTCGGTCACGTTGGCGTCGGGCAGCACCTGCTCGCGCTGGGGAAAAACAATGTTGTCATGCCGCGTCAAGGCAATGTGCATCAATTGCCGGGTGGCAGCCGTCTCGTTGGCCTGCAGGGCTTGCAGCCAGGGACTGCGCCAGACCATTTGTGCCGCGTTCGTGGTGGGCGACCAACTTGCCATCTGGGTTCCCTGATGGGGGGTTCCCAGGGTGATGACTTTGGCCACATCGGCGCTGCCGTGACTGCGTATCCAGGCCCGAATCGCCAGCCCGCCCATGCTGTGCCCCACCAGCGCCACCCGCGCCGCGCCGCTCGCTTGCTGCAGTTGTTGCACGGCATGCTGAATTTGGGGTGCGTAATCGTCAATCGAGCCAAACAAGGGCTCCAGCGTGATGGCCAGCACCGGATGCCCCGCCTCATGCAGCGCGCGTGCCATTTTGTCCCACACCCGCGCGTTGCAAATGTAGCCATGCACCAGCAGCACCGGCACCCGCCAAGGCTGCGCTGGCTGTGGCATGTCCGGACACCACACCTCGGTTTCAGTTTTGGCCCAGGGCAATTGAAACCAGAAGATGCGCAGCGCAGCCAAAAATTCCCCGCCAAAAGCCCGCCACCAAAGGCGGCCCGCCAAGCTCGGGCGCGACTGAACCGCACTCACACTGATCACGCTCAATTGCAGCAGCAGGGGCAGCAGCACCGAGCACAGCAGCACCGCTGCCACGGCTGCAGCACCGCTCAGGCCCAGGCGATCCGTCGCATACAAGCCCAGCAGTCCGCCAGCCAACAATTGAAAAAGGTAAATGGTGCGCAACAGGCGGGCGAGCATGGGCAGTGTCCTGATAATGGGGTTTTGGCCTGTCGAGTATGCCAGTGGCAAGGCCGGCACCTTCGATTCACCGTTCAAGTGACCCTCATGCCCCAACTTTTGAGTCTGCAGACCGGCAGCGCCCGGCGTGTCCACATTCATGGCCGCAGCTTGCTCACAGCCATCCACAAGCGAGCAGTTGCCGGCCGGGTCGCGGTCATGCCGCTGGGACTGCTGGGCGACGAGCAGGCCGACCTGTCGGTGCATGGTGGCCTCGACAAAGCCGTCTACGCCTACCCCAGTGAACATTACCCGTTTTGGTGCCAGGCCCGCGCCGAGGTCGGACTGGACGGCATCGATGACGGCCTGCCTTGGGGTAGCCTGGGGGAAAACCTGAGCCTGGCGGGTTCGCTTGAGTCGGAGGTGTGGGTCGGCGACGTGCTGCAATTTGCCCACTGTGCCTTGCGCGTCACACAGCCGCGCGAGCCCTGTTACAAGTTCAATGCGGCCATGGGTTTTTCCCATGCGAGCAAACTCATGGTCCAGCACGGCTGCTGTGGTTTTTACCTGGCGGTGGATGTGCCCGGCACGTTGCAAGCCGGCGACTCCTTTGAATTGGTGGCTGGCCCGCGCCGGCTCGGCATTCCGGAAATGTTCCGGGCCAAGCTTTTCAAGCACCTGCGTTAATTCCCTTGATTTTTTTAAATAAATTTAATTAAATCAAATGGTTAAAAACATCATTTAAAGTTGATTCTTGATTTTTTCTCGGTCAAAAGCTGCTCCAGCAGCGCATCCTTGTCGGTCCACAGCTGATTGATCCAGTCCTGGCACAAGGCGCGCATTGCCTGCGAGGCGTCGCCGGGCGTGTCGGCGCCAAGCCTTGGCACCGCAAGCGTGCGGGCCTGCACGATGACCCGCGGCACACGGCCCTGCAAAAACTGCCAGAAATTGGGCGTGCCATCCGGGTAGGCGATGGTGATGTCGAGCACCGCGCCAAACTTCTCGCCCATGGCATCCAGCGCCAGGCTGATGCCGCCGGCTTTGGGCTTGAGCAGGTGCCGGTAGGGTGACTGCTGGCGTTGCTGTTTGGTCGGGGTCAAGCGCGTGCCCTCGACAAAATTCATCACGCTGGTGGGCACCAGCGCGTATTTCTCGCAGGCGGCGCGGGTGGTGGCGGCGTCCTTGCCGCGCTCTTGCGGGTGCTTTTGCAGATACGCCTCGCTGTGCCGGCGCATGAACGGAAACTCCAGCGCCCACCAGGCCAGGCCCATGATGGGCACCCAGATCAGCTGTTTTTTCAGAAAAAACTTGAGCAGCGGAATACGCCGGTTCAGCACATGCTGCAACACCAGAATGTCGACCCAGGACTGGTGGTTGCAAATCACCAGGGTCCACTGGCGTGGGTTCAAGGCCTCCAAGCCGCTCACCTCCCACTGCATCGCCTGCGTCAGGCGCATCCAGCCGCTGTTGCCGGCAATCCAGGCCTCGGCAATACGCAGCAGCACCGGGTCGATGGCCAGCCGAACCCGCTTGAACGGCAGCAGCAGCTTGACGGTGGCCGCCAGCAGCAACACCGGCACCCAGAACAAAATGTTGAGCAGCATCAGTGTGCTGGCAAGGGCACCCACAAGGGGCGCTGGCAAAAAGTGACGCATGGCCAAATTGTGCGCGATTTTCTGTGATGATCCGGGCATGAACCCGCCACCCATCACCCCACAGCCCGCCCACCCGGCGTCCGTGCAGGTCGCCCTGATCGGCTACGGCGGCGCCGGCCGCGTCTTTCATGCCCCCCTTATTAACGGCGTGCCCGGCCTGCAACTGGCCTGCATCGTCACGCGCCAGCACGAGGCCGTGCTGCACGACTGGCCCGGCGTGCCGTGCGTGGCTTCATTCAGCGCCGCGCTGGCCGACCCGGCCATTGATCTGGTCGTCATCGCCACGCCCAATGACAGCCATTTCGAATTGGCCCGGGCTGCACTGCAGGCGGGTAAACATGTGGTGGTCGACAAGCCTTGCACCGTGACCCTGGCCGAGACCGAAAGCCTGCTCGCGCTGGCCCATCAGCAGGGCAGGGTGCTCACGGTGTTTCAGAACCGGCGCTTTGACAGCGATTTTCTCGCGCTACAGCAGGTCATAACGAGTGGCCAATTGGGTCGGGTGGTGCAGGTGAACTCGAACTTCGACCGTTACCGCCCGGTGGTGCCGGTGCGCTGGCGCGAGCAGAACCTGCCCGGCTCGGGCCTCTGGTTCGACCTCGGGCCGCACCTGGTGGACCAGGCCCTGGTGCTGTTTGGCCAGCCTGATGCCCTGCTGCTGGAGCAAGCCAAAGTGCGTGACGGCGTCCAGGTTGACGACTGGTTTCATGCCGTGCTGCGTTATGACACACCGCAGGGTGGCTTGCGTGTGATGCTGCACGCCAGCACCCTGGTGGCCGAGCCAGGGCCGCGTTGGTCCGTGCACGGCACCCAGGGCAGCTTCACCAAATTTGGGCTCGACCCGCAAGAAGACGCCCTCAAGGCCGGCCAGCGCCCGCAGCTGAATGCGCTCGATGACTGGGGTCAGGATCCGCACGCGGGTCAGTTGCTGTGCATGAACCGCATGGCCGGGGTCGCGGCCCCGGTGTCGGTGCGCTGTGCAGCACCCCAGCCTGCCGGCAACTACCTGGCCTATTACGCCCAGTTGCGTGACCACCTTTGGGGGCTGGCGCCCGCGCCCGGTGTCACAGCAGCGCAGGTGCATGCGGTCATGCAACTGCTGGCGCTGGGCGCCCAAAGCGTGGCATCGGCTTGTTTTGTGCCGAGTTGGTTGGGGTCAGAGCACGTCGCTTTGCGAGTGGTCTGACCCGCAAAGTATCAAGTGGCAATGCCGTTGCGCTCCAGCAAATCGCTCACCAGTTCCAACCGCAGCAGCGGGTTGTCGAGCGTCATCAGCCGGTGTTTTTGCGCCAGCGCCATGGGCAGCAGGTCACACCAGCGGTTGGCCACCCAGGCGCAGTCGTGCAGCGCATAGGGCGGCTGAATCGGCATCTGTTCGGATGGCACGCCTTGTGCCTTCAGGGTGTCCAGCACACGCGCCAGGGCGCTCGCCACGGGCAGCAAATCCTCGGGTATCGGCACGCTCTGGTCGTCCGGCAGTATTTTGGCCTGGCCGACCCACAGGCCGTGTTTGAGCAACTCGGGCTGGGTCACCTCAAAGCGCTGCGCGCCGATGCAGTTGATCATGATCAGGCCCGGCTGCGGCCGGTTCAAGTGGGAGATGCGTGCCAGCGTGCCCACCGGGTGAAAAACCGCCTGGCTGGTTTTGGCACCACCCGCCAGTTCGCTGTCTGCCGTGCGCACCTCGTTGCCACGAGCCAGCGTGACCACGCCAAACGGCGTGCCGTTCTTCTCGCACTGGTTCACCATGTCGAGGTAGCGCACCTCAAAAATCCGCAAGGGCAGGAAGCCCCCCGGGAACAGCACCAGTTCCAGCGGGAAAAGCGGCAAGGCATCGTGAGTAGGGGTATCAGTCATTGAGCAGCCAATAAATTGAGCCTGAATGCCACCGCGTTAGGCGATGCGATGGTTTTCAGACCATGTTAACGCAGCCAGGTTTCAGCCGTTGACAGTCTGGAATTCCTTGAGTGTCTGGTTGCTATTTTGAGGCTGCGTCATAATTCGGGGCGCTAGAGGTGCCACCCGGTCGGGTGGCTGAGAAAACACTCTTTGAACCTGATCTGGGTCGTACCAGCGTAGGAAAGCACTCACAACTCACCTTGTGCTGCAGCGGCCTCGGATCAAATGATGGAATCTGTCATGGTCGCTCAAACCAATTTACTTTCACCCTCCGACCTTTGGGCCGATGTGCTCGCGGTGCGCGCCCGGCGCCCGCTGGTGCACAGCATCACCAACCTGGTGGTCATGAACTTCAACGCCAATGCGCTGCTGGCCATGGGCGCCTCGCCGGTGATGGCGCACGCCCACGAGGAGGTGGCCGACATGGCGGCCATTGCCCAGGCGTTGGTGCTCAACATCGGCACGCTCGAACCCTACTGGATCAACAGCATGTGCCAGGCGCTGGACGTCGCCACCGCGCGCGGCATTCCCACCGTGCTCGACCCCGTGGGCGCGGGTGCCACCCGTTACAGAAATGAAAGCATCCAGGTCATCCTGCGCCAGGCCATGCCCAGTGTCATCCGCGGCAACGCCTCGGAAATCATGAGCGTGGCGGGCACGGCCGCCAAAACCCGGGGTGTCGACAGTGGCGCCGCCGTGGCCGATGCGCTGCAGGCGGCGCGCGACCTGGCCGCACGCAGTGGCGGCGTGGTGTGCGTCAGCGGCCCGGTGGACCAGGTGCTCGACGCCGGCGGTCGCCACGCCAGCCTGGCCAACGGCCATGAGTGGATGACGCGCATCACCGGTGTGGGCTGCTCGGCCACGGCGCTGGTGGGGGCGTTCTGCGCCGTGCAACCCGACGCCTGGCGCGCCACCGTGTCGGCCATGGCCTATCTGGGGGTGGTGGGCGAAGTAGCGGCTGAAAAAGCGATCGCCAAAGGCCAGGGC
>JBASJO010000464.1:0-4039 GCA_049655365.1 Rhodoferax sp.
GCACAGGCTCATGGCCGGGATGGCTTTTGAGGGTGTCAAGATCCAGGTTGCAGACCAGCAGGTGGTCGCGCATGTCCAGCACCCGCATCAGCATGTCGGCCCATTGCTGGCGGCGCGTGCTGCCGGGTGACTCCAGCAAAATGTCACGCGCCGCCTGCAACTGGTCGGCCAGCGCCGCCTGCTGCTGCAGCAGCGTGCCCACCAGCGGCGCCCGCCGACCGGCATCGGCAGCCATTTCAGGGCTGAATTGCTGTGCCTGCGAGCGCATCAGCGTGGCCAGGGCCATCAGCGTGTCGGCCAGCAGTTGCACCCGGTAACGCGCGTTGAGCAGCGCGTTGGCCAGCGTGGCCCAAACCAGGTAGGCCACGGCCCCCAGCGTGAAATAGAGGCTGGTCGTCAGGTTGGTGGCGCTGTTGGCGTGGTCCGGCACCGCCATCGAGAAGACCATGGCAAACATGACCGAGATCGAAATCGGCAGCCCCCGCTTGCCCCAGCCTCCCGCCAGAAAGGCCAGGAAGCTGGCCGGCACCAGCAGCAGACCCAGCAGGATGGGGGCAGCATGGAGCACCTGTACCGCCCAAAAAAGCGGTAAACCGATCAGGAAGGCCGGCAACAATTGCCAGAACTTGCCACGTTTGGGCGCCGGTTGGTCCGGCGGAATACACACCACCACGCCCACCGATGCGGCGGCCGCCGCAAATTCACCCAGCAGCAGGTGAACGCTGCCCGTGATCAACAGCAAACCCAGCGCCGCCGACAGGCCATTGCTGACGTAATGGCTCAGCGCGATGCGCAGGGCATCGCGCTGGTAACGTTCAAATGGGCTGGGTGGTGGCATGGCGATCAGAGCAAGTCCACCGTAAAGACGGCCCCTGTCGAATCCTCGCCCTGGTCGCGTCGGTTGCCGGCGCGGATGCCGCCGCCGTAACGCTCCACCAGTCCCACGCTGATCCACAGACCCAGGCCATTGCCGTCGTTTTTGGTGGTGTAGAAGGGGCTGAAAAGCTGCTCCAGGTTGGCCGGGCTCAGGCCTGCGCCGGTGTCGCACACTTCAATTCGCACGCCCGTCAAGCCTTGCGCGTCGGTTTGGTCGCTGGTGCGCAGCAGCAACTCGCCGCCCTCGGGCATGGCCTGGATGGCGTTGATCATCAGGTTGATCAGCACCTGCTGCAACTCCTGGCGGTTGATGTGAACCGGCCGGCTGGCCTGCCATTGGCGCCGCACCCTGATGTGGGTGCGGTTCAGCAAGTGCTCTACCAGCACCAGCGAGCTCGCCAGGGCATCGTTGACGTCCACGGCCTCGACATAACCGGCGTAATCGTTGGGGCGGGCGTACTGCAGCAACTGGGTCACGATCAGGCGCATGCGCTCGATTTGCTGGTCCATCAGCTTGAGTTCGGGGCCAATCGGCAGTGCCTGCGGACCCAGTGTTTCGCGCACCAGGTCCAGGTTGCCCTGCATCACCGCAATGGGGTTGTTGATTTCGTGCGCCACACTGGCGGTCAGTTGGCCGATGGCCGCCAGCTTTTCCGATTTCACCAGTTGCGCCTGTGTCAATTTCAGCGACTCGTGGCTTGCTGCCAGATCGCGGGTGCGCTCGGTCACCTTGGCATCCAACTCCTGCGCCCAACGCTGCAGGGTGCGGGTTTTGTCATCCACGGCCACCAGCAATTGGTCCAGATGGCTGGCCAGAGCACCGAGTTCGTCCTGCTGTGGCAAGGGTCCCACGCGCGCCGCAACGTCGCCGTCTTGCACCTGTTGCATGGTGTGACTCATCCGCTCAAGCGGCTGAAAAATACTGCGTGCCCAGCGCAGCGACAGCCAGGCGGCCAGCACCATGGCGACCGCAAAGATGCCGACAATGATGGCCAGCAAGCCGTATTTGGTTTGGCGAAACGGCGTTTCCAGATAACCCACATACAACATACCGACGCGTGCGCCCTGGCCATTCAGCAGGGGCTCGTAAGCCGAGACATACCAGTCGTTGACCACAAAGGCCCGGTCCAGCCAGGTCTCGCCACGTACCAGCACCGCTTCGCGCACCGCTTGTGACACCCGGGTGCCGATGGCGCGCTGGTCCTGAAACAGGCGCACATTGGTGGTGATGCGCACATCGTCCAGAAACAGCGTGGCGGTGCCGACGCTGCCCAGCGGCAGGGAGCCCTCGGGGTAAACAATCTGATTGATGTGGTCGATCAGGGGCAGGTTCTGGTTCAGCAGCACGCCCGCACGCAGCCACGCCAGCGGCTGCCCTTGTGCGTCAGTGACCGCATGGCTGGCCAGCATCACCAGCGCCTGGTCTTCCTGGCTGCGGTTGCTGGGCACCGCGCCCTGCGTCGGGATCAGCGTGATGCTCAGGCGGGGTGCCAGATGCGGAGCCAATGCCAGTACCTTGGCCTGGCTGAGCAACTGCAGTTGGGCGTTGACGCTGGCGGGCTGGCCGGCGTCGGTCAGGTCGAACTGCGCCGTGGCTGGCGCCGTATTGAGCGTCGCGCTGGCCGGATCTTGCCAACTGGCACTGAGCAGTTGCCCGTCGAGGGTGTACAAATTGACGAAATCAAAACCCAGTCGCTGCCGGGCTTGTGCCAGTTCCCGTCGCAATGCCTCGGGCTGCTGCGCCGCCAGTGCCAGGTGCAGCGTGTGCGCGTTGGCCAGTGCCTGGGTTCCGGTACCCACTTCCGCCAGTACCCGGCCGAAGTAGCCGTGCGCCACCGCCAGGTCGCTGCGCACTTTGGTGATCAAGAGGCGGTCGTAAGCCGAGCTGCCCCATAGCACCAACGCCGCCACCAGCAAGGGAAGCACCACCAAAAGCGGCAGCAAGGACAATACCATCAGCTTGTGGCGCACCGGCAGGTGCTGCCAGCGCAGCCGCAAACCCTGTGCGCTCAAGCGCTGGCCCATTCGGCGCAGCGGCGCTCCAGCGTACGCTTTGAAATGCCGAGCAATTCTGCCGCGCGGGTCTTGTCACCCTGCACGCTGTCGAGCACTGAATGGATGTGCTGTTTTTCGAGGCTTTGCAGGTTGGTCGTGGCGCTCTGGCTGGCCAGCGGGTGGCGCACGGTGGCGTCGTAAAGAGCCGACACATTGAGTTCGCCCAGAATCAGCGAGCGCTCAATCAGGTTGCGCAACTCGCGGGCATTGCCCGGCCAGTCGTATTGCATCAGGTAGTCCATTTGCGCCGGGCTGATGTTCAGCGGCGCGACAGCCATGCGCTGCGCCAGTTGGGCATTGAAGTGGGCGACCAACTCGGCCACATCCCGCCTGCGCTCGCGCAGCGGTGCCATGGTGATGTCGACCACCTGCAGTCGGTAATACAGGTCCTTGCGAAAACGCCCTGCGGCGACTTCATCTTTGAGGTTGCGGTTGCTGGCGGCCATGATGCGCACGTTCACCGGCACCAGTTGGCTGCTGCCGACCGGACGAATGTGCAGGTCTTCCAGCGCGCGCAATAACGCCGCCTGGACGACCAGCGGCAGTTCGGCCACTTCATCCAGAAACAAAGTGCCGCCTTGGGCGTAATAAAACAGGCCGTCACGCGCGTACTTGGCCCCTTTGACGGCACTTTTGGCGTAACCAAACAGGCTGCCCTCCATGAGTTCGGGCGACATGCTGGCGCAGTTGACCGGCACAAACGAACCGCGCTGGCGCGGGCTCATCTGGTGCAGGGCGCGCGCCACCATTTCCTTGCCGGTGCCCGATTCGCCTTGCAGCAGCACCGTGCTGTCGACCATGGCCACCCGCGCCAGTGACTCGCGCAGCGCCTGCATGAAACCTGACTGCCCAATCAGCCCGGTGCTGGTGTCGATCTGCCTTGACAGCGTATGCCTGAGCACAAAGTTTTCCCGCGCCAATCGGGCGCATTCAAAGCAGTGCTTGATGGCGTTCAGCATCTGCGGTACCCGAAAGGGCTTGAGGATGAAGTCGGAGGCGCCCGCGCGCAGCGCTTCAATCGCGGTTTCCAGGTCGGCAAAGGCGGTAATGAGAATCACATAGCCCCGAAAACCCTGTTCGCGCAGGGATTGCAGCCAGGCCACACCAC
>JBASJO010000465.1:0-4870 GCA_049655365.1 Rhodoferax sp.
CGGCATCATCTGGCCCGACGCGCTGGCGCCGTTCACGGTGGTGCTGTGTCCGATCAATGCCGAGCGTTCGCCAGAAGTCAAGGCCACCGCAGACAAGCTGTATGCCGAATTGCTGGCAGCCGGTGTCGATGTCATGCTGGATGACCGCGGTGAGCGCCCGGGCGCCATGTTTGCCGACTGGGAGTTGATTGGTGTGCCGCACCGTGTCAATATTGGCGACCGGGCCTTGAAGGAAGGCCATGTCGAATACCAACACCGCCGCGACGCCGCCGCCAGCGCCGTGCCGGTGGCCGACATCGTGGGCCAGTTGCTGGCCAAACTCAAGGCGTGAGCGGTCGACGATTGCTGAATTGTGTTTGTCGCATGAGCTGGCTATGAGTATCAACCGACGTGCACTTTTGGCTAATTCGTTAGCGCTTTCACCTGTGCTGATGGGCTCAGGCGCACTTTTGTTTCAGGCGCCTGCCTGGGCCGGGGCACAAATCGAAGAGCCGCTCATTGACTCTGTCCGAACGGCCTTGAGCTCGGCTATTGCCAACCACGCACCACCCGTGCCGGAGTTCCCTGACACCGAATCGCGTCTGCGCTACCTGCGTTGGTTGGGGTCCATGAGCGAACGCCTGGTGAAGAAAAAGTCTGACTGGAATACGCGCAAGGAATTTTTGCAAACGGTGTGGTACGAGGCCAGGCGCGCGGGTCTGGACGTCTCCATGGTGCTGGGTCTGATTCAGGTGGAAAGCAACTTCAGAAAATTCGCCGTGAGCAGCGTCGGTGCGCGCGGCTACATGCAGGTCATGCCGTTCTGGACCCGGGTGCTGGCCGACGGCGATGCAGGAAAACTGTTTCATCTGCAGACCAATTTGCGCTTTGGCTGCGTGATCCTGCGCCACTACCTCGACCGTGAACGCGGTGACGTCTACATGGCGCTGGGGCGTTACAACGGCTCACGGGGCAGGCCGCAGTACCCCAACGCGGTTTTCGGTGCCCAGAAACTGTGGGCACCCCAAACCGCTTGAGGGGTACATCAGTTGGCGGGCGTTCCCAGCAAGGTCTGCAACTCACCGTTCTCGTACATTTCCATCATGATGTCCGAGCCGCCAATGAACTCGCCTTTGAGGTAGAACTGCGGAATGGTGGGCCAGTTACTGTAGTCCTTGATGCCAGCGCGAATACCGTCGTCTTCGAGCACGTTGACGGTCTTGATGGCTTTGGGATCAACGCCACAGGCTTTCAGGATCTGGATGGCACGGCCCGAGAAACCACACTGCGGAAAGCTCGCCGTGCCTTTCATGAAAAGCAAAATGTCGTTGTGTTTGACCAGGTCGTCAATGCGTTGCTGTGCGTCGCTCATGCTGAAAATTCCTATTAAAAAAACAAGTGTGATTATTTCACTTTTAGGCCCGGCTGGGGGCGAAACCCTGTCGGGCTTAGGGGTGCTCCGGGCGCTCTAGTAGTGCGGCGGTAAGTCGTCCCGCGGGTTGCGTGGCGCTGTGGCAGCCTCCGGCGGTGCCTGCTGACTTAACCATTGCACTTCACGCGTCAGGCGGTCAATCTGGTCCTGCTGGCGGATGACGATCTGGTCGAGCTTGTCCAGCAGGTCTTCGGCGAAGCTGGCTTTGACTTCCAGGTCGGTGAGTCGGGCTTCAATGGAATGGGTCATGGTCAGGATGTTTTTATGTTGACGGGTTGAATTGGCCGCCGCTGCAGCGTTCGATACCCGCCAGGTCTCGGCGGGACTGTACTTGCATGAAACCTGCGGCGCTCAGCAAACCGCGTACGGACTCTGCTTGGTCGTAGCCGTGTTCCAGCAACAGCCAACCACCGGGCGTCAGGTGGCTTGGCGCTTGGCTGATGATCTGGCGCAGGTCGCCCAGGCCATCCGGACCGCTGGTGAGGGCTGGCGCTGGTTCAAATTGGAGCGCTGCCAGATGTGGGTCGCGTTCTGCGATGTAGGGCGGGTTGGAGACGATGCAGTCAAACCGGGCTTCAGACGGGGGCAAGGCGTCAAACCAGGCACCCTGATGGAAGCTGACGTCCAGTTGGAGCCGCTGGGCATTGGTTTGGGCCACGGCCAGGGCTGCGGCGCTGAGGTCGCTGGCCTGGACATTGAGCAATGGCTGGCTGGCCTTGAGCGCCAGGGCGATGGCTCCGCTCCCGGTGCCCATGTCCAGCGCACGCTTTTGGCCTGCCAGCAGTTCCAGTGCCCAGGTGACCAAGGTTTCGGTATCGGGCCGGGGCACCAGCACACGGGCATCCACCTGCAGGTCGAGCCCAAAAAATTCCTTGTGACCGGTCAGGTAGGCCAGTGGCTCGCCGGCCAGGCGACGCTGCAGCAGGGTTTCCAGGTTGGTGGCCAGGGTGGGCGACAGCAGCGCATCGTCGTGCGCCAGCAGCCAACCGCGCTGGTGGCCAGGCCTGTCCAGCAGGTGTAGCAGCAGCAGTTGGGCATCCAGTCGATCCACTCCCCTGGATTGCAGACTGGCCAATGTTTGCCCTAGGGTCTGGTTCATTTTGATGGTCTTGATTGCGGTTCAGGCATGGCGTTCGAGTGCCGCCAACTGCGCTGCGGCTTCATGGGCTTGCAACGCGTTGACCACATCGTCCAGATCGCCCTCCATGATCGTGAGCAGTTTGTAGAGCGTCAGATTGATGCGGTGGTCGGTGAGTCGGCCTTGAGGAAAGTTGTAGGTTCGGATGCGGTCGCTGCGGTCGCCGCTACCCACCAGACTCTTGCGCTCGGCAGCGTCTTTGGCAGCGCGTTCGCTGCGGTCTTTTTCCTGAATGCGGGCGGTCAGCACCTTGAGGGCTTGCGCCTTGTTGCTGTGCTGGCTACGGCCATCCTGGCATTCGGCCACGATGCCAGTCGGCAGGTGGGTGATACGCACCGCAGAGTCAGTTTTGTTGATGTGCTGGCCACCGGCGCCGCTGGCGCGGTAGGTGTCAATGCGCAAATCCGATGGGTTGATCTTGATGGCCTCTGCCTCGTCGGGCTCGGCCAGCACGGCCACGGTGCAGGCGCTGGTGTGGATGCGGCCCTGGGTTTCCGTGACTGGCACGCGCTGGACCCGGTGCCCGCCTGACTCGAACTTGAGAGCACCATAGACATGGTCGCCGTCAACCTTGATGACGACTTCCTTGTAGCCGCCCAGCTCGCTGGCGGACTCACTGATGATTTCAGACTTCCAGCCACGGCGCTCGCAATAACGCAGGTACATGCGCGCCAGATCAGCGGCAAACAGGGCTGATTCATCGCCGCCGGTGCCGGCGCGAATTTCCACAAAGGCATTGCGTGCGTCATCGGGGTCTTTGGGCAGCAGCATGCGTTGCAACTCGGTCTCAAGCTGATGCAGCTCGGCCCGGGCGTCCTCCATCTCTTCTTGCGCCATCGCCGCCATGTCTGCGTCGTCAGCACTGCAGGCTAGCAACTCCTCGGCCGCGGCCAAGTCAGCCTCGCGCTGTTGGTAGCGTTGCCAGCGGCTTGCCACGGCGGCCACCTCGGTGTGTTCGCGTGACAGCAACAGAAATTGTGCCATGTCGCTCATGATGTCGGGTCGGGACAGCAAAAACTCCAGCTCGCCCAGGCGGTCGGCATAACGGACAAGTTGTTGGCGAAGAAAGGTTTTCATGGACGTTGCGAGGATGAGGGCAGGAAGAAGGGGAGGTCAGACACGTCTGGCATCGTGTCATTGGGACCGGCCACGTCGCTGCGCTGACCGCAATGACGAAGCGGCAGGCAGCGCCGCTAACGCTCTTTGCGCAAAAAGAAATGCTGCACGGCGGCGCTGGCGCGCTCGCGGGTGTGGCTGTCGCCACCGCGGAGTTCCGCCATGGCACCGTGTAGCATTTTTTGTGTGAGGCCTTTGCTGAGGGCTTCCAGCACCGCGTCCACGTCTTCGCCTTTGGCCAGCAATTTGCGGGCGCGTGCAATCTCACTGGCACGCCATTCATCGGCTTGGGCGTTGAGTTGCTGGATCAAAGGCACCGTGCTGCGCTGCTCGATCCAGTGCAGGAAGCTTTGGACCCCGGCATCCACAATGGCTTCGGCCTGGGCCACGGCAGCTTGTCGGTTGGCTTGCGCGGTTTGCACCACACCGGCCAGGTCATCCACGGTATAAAGGTAGACATCTTCCAGCGCCTTGACCTCGATCTCGATGTCGCGCGGTACCGCCAGATCGACCATGAACATGGGTCGCCGGCGACGTGTTTTGAGGGCACGTTCGACCGAGCCCAGCCCGATCAGGGGCAGGGTGCTGGCGGTGCAACTGATGACGGCATCAAATTCATGCAAACGGTCCGGCAGGTCGGCCAGACGCATCACTTCCGCTCCAAATTTGGCTGCAAGCTCTTCGCCGCGTGCCAGGGTGCGGTTGGCAATGGCGATGCTTTTTGGGCTTTTGGCAGCAAAATGGGTGGCGCACAGGTCGATCATTTCGCCAGCACCAACAAACAGAACTCTGACCTCGCTCAGGTCTTCAAACAGTTGTCCGGCCAGGCGCACGGCGGCGGCGGCCATGCTGATCGAGTGGGCACCGATTTCGGTCGAGGTGCGGACTTCCTTGGCGACCGCAAACGAGCGCTGAAAAAGCTGACTCAGCGTGGTGCCCAGGGCGCCGGCCGCCTCGGCGGCACGCACGGCATCCTTGATCTGGCCCAGAATCTGCGGCTCGCCCAGCACCATGGAGTCGAGTCCGCTGGCAACCCGGAAGGCGTGCCGCGCCGCCAGGCCGTCGTTGAGCGTGTAGGAATGGGCGCGCAGCAGCTCGGCAGGCACGCCACCGCATTGCGCCAGCCAGGCCAGGGTGGGTTCCAGTTGGGCTTGTTCGCCGGCACAATAAATCTCCGTGCGGTTGCAGGTGGAGATCAGGGCGGC
>JBASJO010000466.1:0-1614 GCA_049655365.1 Rhodoferax sp.
GGCTTTCCCAAGCCGCGTGTGGAAGGTGAAGCCAATGGTGAGTGGATCATTGTGGACTGCGGCCAGGCCGTGGTGCATGTGATGCAGCCCACCTACCGCACTTATTACAACCTGGAAGAATTGTGGGGCGAGAAGCCGGTGCGCCTGAAGTTTGGCGCTGCCAAGCCGGTGGCGGCCACTGAACCCAGCCCAGCACAAGTCAAGGCGGCCAAGGACGCAGCCAAGCCAGCGGCCAGCCTGCGCCGCTCCAGTGCCGCCAAGCAGGGCGTGCAGGAGGCCTTCCCGTCCCGCGCGCAGATGGCCAAAACGGCTGCAGCAGACGCAGCCGCTGCCAAAAAAGCCGCCGCCAAGAGCGCTGCCACGCCGAAACGCAAAGTGGCCGGTGCTGACGCCGTGGCCAAGCCCCGCCTGAAAACCCTGGTGGTGAATGCACCGGTCAAGCCGGCTGCCAAAAAAGTCGCCGCCAAAACGGTTGCCAAGAAGGCACCAGCCAAAAAAGCCACTGTGCGTAAAGCCTGACGCCGCGCTGTGCGTCTGCTGATTGTTGCTGTCGGTCAACGCGTGCCCGACTGGGCGCAAACAGCGTGGGACGACTACGCCAAGCGCTTTCCCTTTGAGCTCAAGGTCGAGCTCAAGGCGGTCAAGACCGAGCCCCGCGCTTCCAAGTCTCTTGAGGCCTTGCTGGCGGCCGAGCGTGCCCGCATCGAGGCGGCCATCCCCAAGGGTTTCAGGGTTGTTGCGCTGGACGAGCGCGGCACCGCCCTGACCACCATGGCGCTGGCGCACAAGCTGGAAAACTGGCAGTTGTCGGGCGACGATGTGGCGCTGGTGATTGGCGGCCCCGACGGCCTGGAGCCCGCTTTCCGGCAAGCCGCGCACGAGCGGGTGCGCTTGTCCGATCTGACGCTGCCGCACGCCATGGTGCGCGTGCTGCTGATCGAGCAGCTGTACCGCGCCTGGTCCATCAATGCCAACCATCCGTACCACAGAGAATGAGTCATTTTGTTTACCTGGCTTCCCAAAGTCCGCGCCGCAGGCAATTGCTGGAGCAGTTGGGCGTGGCTTACGAGTTGCTGTTGCCTGCTGACGACGAAGATGCCGAAGCGCTGGAAGCCGTGCTGCCCAATGAAGCGCCCCTGCGCTATGTGCAACGCGTGACCCAACTCAAGCTCGATGCCGCGCTGCAGCGCCTGCAGGACCGCAAGCTGCCACCGGCGCCCGTGCTGTGTTCCGACACCACGGTGGCACTGGGTCGCACGATTTTGGGTAAGCCTGCGGATGCCGCAGATGCCGAACGCCTGCTGGCCACGCTG
This sequence comes from Rhodoferax sp., assembly GCA_049655365.1. Classification (GTDB taxonomy): domain Bacteria; phylum Pseudomonadota; class Gammaproteobacteria; order Burkholderiales; family Burkholderiaceae_C; genus Rhodoferax. Next base: position 1,314 of record JBASJO010000466.1, read on the forward strand.
TCCGGTAAAACGCATCGTGTCTTGACCGCCGTTGCCATCGGTACGCTGCAGGCACGCCAGCAGGCCGTGTCCATTTCCCGGGTGAGCTTTGCACCGATGACGCCCAAGCAGATTCGGGCTTATGTGGCCACCGGTGAACCCATGGGCAAAGCAGGCGCCTACGCGGTGCAGGGCAGGGCGGCGGCGCACATCTCGCATATGAGCGGCAGCTATTCCGGCATCATGGGCTTGCCGATGTATGAAACAGCCCAACTGCTGCGAGCTTTTGGCTTTCAAATCTAACGTTTACGAAACCCCCAGT
>JBASJO010000467.1:0-3763 GCA_049655365.1 Rhodoferax sp.
GTCCGGAATGCCGCGAATGATGGTGGTGTAAAAAGTGCCGACGGCCACCAGCAGCGGACGGCCGGAGAGTTTGGCGGCGGCACCTGCCAGGCCCAAAATGACGGACACCAGCAGCGCGCCCAGGGACACCCCGATCGTGAGCAGGGAACCCTGCAAGATCACAAGAAGGTAAGACTGCGTGCTGGATGTCATGGAGGCGCCAGTCAACCGGCCCTGGGCGCGTGCTCAGAAGGCCGGCTGTTTGCTGATGAATTACTTGCCGTAAACGTCAAACTTGAAGTACTTGTCGTTGATGGCCTTGTACTTGCCATTGGCGCGAATGGCCACAATGGCCGCGTTGAGTTCTTTTTTGAGGTCGCCCTGGCCTTTGCGCAAAGCGACACCGGCACCGGTACCGAAGTACTTCGGAATGTAGAGTTCTTCACCGACGAAATGGTAGTTTTCAGCGCCCGGCTTTTCCAGGAAACCGCCACCGACTTCCATCACGTCAGCCACGGTGCCGTCCAGACGGCCGGCCTTGATGTCCAGGTAGACCTGGTCCTGGGCGTCATACGACACCACTTCGACACCCTTGGTCTTGAGCTCACCCAAGGCGTATTTTTCCTGAGTGCTGGCTTTCAGCACGCCAATTTTTTTGCCTTTGATGGACGCCGGGCCGTCGAACTTGATGTCTTTTTTCAGCACGAGCTTGCTGGGGGTGTTGTAGTACTTGTCGGTAAAGTCCACCACTTTCAGGCGGTCTGCGGTGATCGACATGGAACTGATGATGACGTCGTATTTCTTGGCCTGCAGACCGGGGATCATGCCGTCCCAGGCTTGTTCGACAAACACGCATTTGCGCTTGATTTGTTCACACAAGGCGCTGGCAATGTCCACGTCAAAGCCGGTGGGTTTGCCGTCAGCGGTCTTGAAGGTAAAGGGCTCGTAGGTGGCGTCGATGGCAACCTTGAGGTCTTTGCCCTGCGCAAAGCTTGAGGCGCACAGGGCGCTGATGGCAGCAGCGAGCAGAAGTTTTTTCATAAGCAGCTTTCTCAAAAATGCATGGGCGTAGCCCGGCGGGTTAATAAAAAATTAAAAACTGATTCTACGGTCTGGCCGGCGCTTGGCGGGGGTTGGTTTCTACTAAGTCATGCAAACATCGTGCCCATAATGCGTTCATTCGAGGTCAAATCTGGCATCATGACAGACATGCTTGCCGATTTGCCACCGCTGATTCACGCTTTGCTTGATCCTGCACGTTATCCGGATGGCGTGACGCGCGTTGAATGGGTGCAAACCCATATCTCCTGGGTGCTGCTGGCCGGGGACTTCGCCTACAAGATCAAGAAACCGGTCAAGCTGTCATTTCTGGACTTCAGTACGCTGGCGCTGCGGCAACAGTATTGCCAGGAGGAATTACGCCTGAACCGCCGTTTTGCGCCAGAGCTTTATCTGGACGTGGTCGGCATTTACAACACCTCGCAAGACCCGCAATGGCATGGTTCTGGTGCACCGATCGAATATGCCGTCAGGATGCACCGTTTTGAGGAGTCATGCAGGCTGGACCATGTGTGCGCGCGCGGCGAGTTGCAGGCCCGACACGTGTCCGCGCTGGCCGATACCGTGGTGGCGTTTCATCAAGCGGCAGCGGTGGCAGCGGCGGGCTCGCGCTTCGGCTCGGGCCAGCACATCCTGCAACCCGCGCTCGACAACTTCACTGACCTGTTGCGTGCGCTGCCTGATCCGGGCTTGCAGGTCCGGTTGTCGGCCTTGCGCACATGGACTCAACGTCAATACAAGCAACTGGCGCCGCTGATGCAGGCCCGCCAGCAGGCGGGCCGGGTGCGGGAGTGTCATGGCGACCTGCACCTGGCTAACATGGTACTGCTTGACGGGCGAGTGCAACTGTTCGACTGCATCGAGTTCAACGAGGACCTGCGCTGGATGGACGTGGCCAGCGAAATCGCCTTCATTTACATCGACCTGCTGGCGCACAACAAGCCGGGCTTGGCCAACTGGCTGCTCGACGAGGTGTTGAGCCGCAGCGGCGACTACGAAGCGGCACAAGTGCTGCGCTTTTACGCGGTGTACCGCGCCATGGTGCGGGCCAAGGTGGCGGCATTGCGCCAGGTGCAAACGGGTGATGATGCGGGCGAGGTCGAGGCCTACATGGCGCTGGCCGAGCGCCTGTTGCTGCCCGTGCCGCCGCGACTGTTGATCACCCATGGCTTGTCGGGCTGCGGCAAAACTGTGGCGTCGGACGCGCTGTTGCAAGCCGACCCGCAGGCGGCCACCTTGCGCCTGCGCTCGGACGTGCAGCGCAAGCGCCTGTACGGGCTGGAGCCCACTGCGTCCAGCGGCTCGGGCGTGGGCGCTGGCATTTACGCTCTTGATGCGCATCAGCGCACCTATGCGCACTTGCGTGAGCAGGCTGAAATCTTGTTGCAGGCCGGCTGGTCGGTGGTGGTGGATGCCGCCTTCTTGAAGCGTGCTGATCGCGATGCGTTTCGTGCGCTGGCACGGCAGATGGGCGCCAGTTTCAGCATCCTGGCGCCACAGGCCACGCCCGAGCAATTGCGCCAGCGCATCGTGGCGCGCAGTGCTGCCGGGCATGACGCGTCGGAAGCCACGCTGACCGTGCTCGATCAGCAAATGAAGGTCATTGAGCCATTGGCGCCGGATGAAATCGGCTTCACCAATCCTCCTTGACCGCCAGCACCGCGTCCTGCCCGGCGGCGACCTGAGCGGCCAGCCAGGCGGTTAATGTGCCGGCCGCCACCACCGCCAGGCACAGGCCCAGCAACTTGAGCCAGGGCAGCATCAGGTCCATGGTCCAGTGAAAACTTTGTGGGTTCACCACATGCACCAGCACGCCTGAGACCACCAGGCCCAGCGCCAACCCGGCCAGGGCACCCAGCAGCGTCCAGGCGGCACCCTCAAAGGCGACAACGGTCAGGATTTGCCGGCGCGTCAGCCCCAGGTGCGCCAGCAGGCCAAACTCCTTGCGCCGGGCCAGCACCTGGGCGCTGAAACTGGCCGCCACGCCAAACAGGCCAATCGCAATCGCCACCGCCTGCAGCCAGTATGTGACGGCAAAGCTGCGGTCAAAAATACGCAGCGAGGTGGCGCGGATCTGCCCCGGCGTGCCGAACTCCATCAGCTCTCCCGCGCCCGAACCCGTGCCATCCGCCAGCGCGCGCAAGGCCGCCTGTACCTGGGGGGCGTCCGCGGGCTGGGTCAGCCACAGTGCCAGGTCGTTGGCGCGCTGGTCGCCGGTGAGGCGCTCAAAAGCGGCCTTGTCGATGGCAATGGCGCCGGTTTGGCGGGCGTAGTCGCGCCAGACACCGGCCACAAAATAAGTTGCGTCAGGCGCTTGTCTGGCCTGGGTCAAGGGTTTGAACGCCTTGCCCATGGGGGCAAACGCCTGGCCTAAAACAGCGTCATGCAGGTCCACCACCGCTTCGCTCACATAAATGCCGATCTGTCCGGCCGGCACCGGCAGGGGCGCATTCACCATCGGCAGGTTTTTGGCGGGATCCGACATGTCGCGGGCGAGCAAAGCCACCGGCGGCAGGCTGGCTTGCAGCAGCAGTGGCAGCACGCGCTGTGCCTGCAACTGCTTGACACCCTTCAAAGCCGCTGCTGCCTGAACATATTCCGGGCTGAAATACACCGTTTCGCTGGCGCTCAGGTTGCCGGCGCTGCGCACGTACAAATCGGCGGGCAGCACCTGGTCCAGCCACTGTGTGACCGACTCCCGAAAACTCGCCACCATCACCGTCAG
>JBASJO010000468.1:0-3191 GCA_049655365.1 Rhodoferax sp.
CGCTGCTGCGTTACCTTGAAGACCAGTTGCGCGACCCGCAGGCCAGCGGCGACACCGCGCAGTTGCGCCTTGAGAGTGATGCCGATCTGGTGCAGGTCATCACCCTGCACAAGGCCAAGGGGCTGCAGTACCCGCTGGTGTTCCTGCCTTTTGTGGCCAACTACCGGCCTGCCGACAGCGGCCAGGACGATGGCTTGCGGCTGGCCGAAGACATCCGCCTGCTCTATGTGGCGCTGACCCGCGCCGAGCAGGCCGTGTGGCTGGGCATCACCCCGACCCGGGGCGACATGGACGGCAAAAGCCCCAAAGTCAAAAGCGCGGTGTCGGCGCTGCTGGGCCGCCAGACCAGCGACGACCTGGCGCAGTGCCTCAGGGCGTGGGCGTCCGAACACATCGTGGTGCAAAACGCACCCGCGCCAGACGACAGCGCGTACACGCCGCAGGCAGCCGCCAAAATCTGGAAACTGCCGCTGGCGCCGCAGCGCCAGTTGCGCAGCCGCTGGTGGAGCGCCAGCTTCAGCGCGCTGACGCGTGATGCAGAAACCTCAAACCCGGCGCCAACCCCCGGGTCCGCGTTGGACGAACGCCTGGGCGATGCCCAGATCGACAGCGCCCTGCCCCAAACCACCGATCTGCCAGTCCAGCCCGAGCTGCTGCCCCCGCCGTTCAATGCCTTCCCTGCCGGCAGCCACTACGGCACCCTGCTGCATGACCTGCTGGAATGGCAGGCGCAACAGGGCTGGCCCGCAGCGCAAGACCACCCGCCCGCAGCCGTGGCCGCCGACTGGCAAAAGCTGCTGACCCGCAAAGCGCAGGGGCTCAAGCTCGATGCGGCCGAGTGCGATGTGCTGGCCGCCTGGGTGCCCGCCATCGTCAACACGCCCCTGGCCGTGTCGGCGTCATCCAGGCTGGTCTTGGCCAGCTTGAAACCTGAGCAACACTGGGCCGAGATGGCTTTCAGCCTGAAGGTCAGCGCCCTGGACAGCGCCCGGCTTGACCACCTGATCGCTGCGCATGTGCTGGTCGGGCAACCGCGCCAAGCCATGCAGCCCCGGCAACTCGAGGGCATGCTCACCGGCTTCATGGACCTGGTGCTGGCATTTGAAGGACGCTACTACGTGCTCGACTACAAGTCCAACAAGCTGGCCGGTTACGAGCCAGCGCAACTGCAGCAGGCCATGCTGGCGCACCGCTATGACGTGCAATACACGCTGTACCTGCTCGCCCTGCACCGGCTGCTGAAATCCCGCCTGGCAGACTACGACTACGACCGGCATGTGGGCGGCGCGCTCTACCTGTTTTTGCGCGGTATTGACCAATCCGGCGCCGGGCTGTACCTGGACCGGCCGCCCAAAGCCCTGATCGAGGCACTCGACGCGGCGTTTTCTGCCAGCCCCGCGCGCGCTAAAACCGTGGAGGCTGCCTCATGATCGCCTCATTGACTGAAAACGACACCCTGGCGCTGACCGGCCTGGACCGTGCCCTGGTGGCATTTCTGCAAGCAGTGCAACCCAGCGCCGACCCGTTACACGGCGAACTGGCAGCCCGGGTCAGCCAGCAGTTCGGCCTGGGCCATGCGTGCCTGGACCTGAGCACGCTGGCGCCTGAATTGCGCCAGAGCGCGGCCAGCCTGCCCTGGATTGACGGCCCCAACAGCCCGCTGGTGCTGGACGGTGCAAGGCTGTACCTGCGCCGCAACTGGAGTGCCGAGCAAGCCATTCGCGCCTCGATTGCGGCGCGCCTGGCGCAGCCCTGCCCTGTGCCAGAAAACCTCAGCGAAACACTGTCGCGGTTGTTCGGGCCAGGCCAGTCAGCCGCCGCCCCCGATTGGCAAAAGGTGGCCTGCGCGCTGGCCGCGCGCAAGCGCTTCACGCTCATCACCGGCGGCCCCGGCACCGGCAAAACCACCACCGTGGTGCGCTTGCTCGCCCTGCTGCAGTCCGACCCGGCACGCCAGCAAACGCCCTTGCGCATCGCCCTGGCGGCGCCCACCGGCAAGGCGGCGGCACGGCTCGGCGAATCGATTGCTTCGGCGGTGCAAAAGCTGCCCGAGCAGCTGCGCCAACACATCCCGACCCAGGCCGTCACCTTGCACAAATTGCTGCAAGTGCGCAGCACCCTGGCGCAGGACGCCGTGCCCGAACTGGCCGTGGACCTGGTGGTGGTGGACGAAGCCTCGATGATCGACCTCGACATGATGGCCCGCCTGCTGGCCGCCGTGCCGCTCACCGCCAGCCTGATCCTGCTGGGCGACAAGGACCAACTGGCCTCGGTCGAAGCCGGCGCCGTGATGGGCCAACTGTGTGCCGGTGCCGACCTGGGCAATTACACCCCTGACACGCTGGCCTGGCTGGCCCAAACCACCGGGGCAGACGTGAGCCCCTGGGCCGGTGACGGTTCCGCCCTGGCGCAGCAGACCGTCATGCTGCGACTGAGCCACCGCTTCGCCGACGACAGTGGCATCGGCAGATGGGCGCGTGCGGTGAATGCGGGTGACAGCGCCGGGGTCGCCAGACTGTGGCGCCAGACGCCTGACTGGCGCAGTGACACTTCAGCCAGCGTGACCCGGCTGCAACCCGGCCAGGCGCATGACCCGCGCCTGAAAGCGCTGGTGCGGCAGGGCTGGAAAGCCTGGCTGCAACAACTCGACATCCTCAACAACGGCGTTTGCAGCGACGCGCAGGCGCTGGCCGCACTCAAGGCGTTTGCCAGCTTTCAGGTGCTGTGCGCGGTGCGCGACGGCCCCTGGGGTGTGCACAGCCTGAACCAGCGCATTGCAGGCAGTCTGGGGCTGCCAACCGAGGGCTGGTACGCCGGCCGCCCGGTGATGGTGACGCGCAACGACTACAACCTCAAACTGATGAATGGCGATGTCGGCCTGTGCCTGAATCACGCCAGGGGGCTGCGCGTGGCTTTCCCGGACGGCCAAGGCGGCATGCGCTGGGTCTTGCCAGCCCGGCTGGACGCGGTGGAAACGGTGTTTGCCATGACGGTGCACAAATCGCAAGGCTCGGAGTTTGACCATGTCGCCCTGGTGTTGCCGGACCGGCCGGTGGCGGTGCTGACGCGCGAGCTGCTTTACACCGGCATGACGCGGGCCAAAACGCGGCTGACGCTGGTCGTGCCGCAGGCGCAGGTGCTATGGCACGCGGTGGCGGTCCAGGTGCTGCGCAGCGGCGGGCTGGCTGATC
>JBASJO010000469.1:0-1791 GCA_049655365.1 Rhodoferax sp.
TGCCCAGTCCATCGGCTTTGACTGTGTTCAGGGGTTTCTGTACCTGCCCTTGTTTCGCAGCACCGGCTGCCTGTCGGGCGTTGCCACCGTGAGCTGAGTTCGACCGCCATCGGGCAACGGATAAGCCATTCAACCGCACGAGCCGCAGTATAGACCTCAGCAACAGGCTTCGAACCCCGAGCGAACCCTGGATTTCCCGCCCGTGTGGCAGGTTCACCATGAAAAAGCGCCGTAAGCAGAACCCATAGCGTTGCGACGGGTGCGTTGGGCGCAGGCCTAGCCAGCGGCAAGTCAAAATCGCCGCCTCAACCATTCACCAACTGACGCGCTGATCGACCTCAAAGTCCGGTGCCGGTTGCGCCGCCAGATCCCAATCGGGCTCAATGTGCACCCCCTCATCCGTCTGCGCGTCGCAGTCATCCCACAGCGGTGGTCCGCGCGCCGGGGATATGTGTGGTGGCTCGGTGTCGACCCCGATGTGATCAAGTATCTTGCGGATCTGCGTGCCCTCGGTAATGAACGCGATCAGGCGCATCTGTCCACCGCACTTCGGGCACAGCAGCGGGAACACTTCGTAGATGCGTGCTATCAGCACCGCCCACAGGTAGTGCGCCGGTGCGCGCTTGGGTGGCACGGCCCGGGCTGCGGCTGTGGCACGCCCTCGCCAGTGATGGCTGACTCGGCCTGCCCGGTGGCCGGTTGACAAAATTTCTGACAGGCTCTTTGCATTTGGATCGCTATTTCTCGTGATTACGATCTGCGGCTACGTCTTGTCCTGAGTCTTGTCCAAGAGCGCTTTGCCTGCGCCAATAGCGGACGAGCCCCAGCTTTTATAAAAACAGGAACTCGCCGCGCAGAGAATACTGAGCCATTGCATCGGATGACGCAGTCCATGTAATGTTTGCCGACGTAGGCGGTGTGTTCGTCTACTGACAGAAGGCCAATGCCTCCACGCTTGTGCCCCAAGTCGCCTAGCGCGTCCGCATCCCCACCGTCATTGCGTACAGTCCATTCAACCATCGCGAAATCCGGCACGATATGCCTGTTGACAATGGTGAAAGTCATGTACCTGTCGCGTTCTACATCTGGCACTTCATTCATGTATGTTGCCAGTAACTTGCCGCCCTCGACGTCAAAAATCTGAACTTGGATGTCCGGGATTTGCATCAGTGCCCGGCCGGAGTTGTGGTCTAGAACTTCCACTTCATCCGTTTCAGGCAATGGCATTAAAAAAGCAAATGAATCTGACCAAGCCAACGCTGCGGCAGCTTCATCCTCTGCTTCATTTGCGCTTTGAGCGGCATCTTGAAGCAGGGTCAGACGCGTGAAGAAAGCGTCCCAGTCTTCATCCGCGATTCGATTGAGGTCTTCGCCGTCGTCAATGGGATTCACTACGCGCTTGTTGGCAGAAAGTCTTTTGTGAATTGCCGCTATCACCGCGACCAAGGCATCGTCATCCTCAATGCCAGGCAGCCTTGCGCCCCACATGGCTTTGAATGCCTCTGCTGCCAGGACAGTCAGAACGATTGAGGACGGTCTTGACGATGGTGCTTCTTCAAAAGCCACTGCCGCCCAACCTTTTAAATAGCGGACAAGTCGCCTAAGTAAATCACGGTTGTCTGTGCCGACAACGGTTTTGAACCAGTTGTACAGTGCCTTTGGATCACTGTCTTCCCACTTGCCAGAAAGGCATGCCAGGCGACGTGCATCGGTGTCTGAATTGAGGTGGTAAGTTGGCGTGTCAATATGAAACTGTTTGGCGTAAACGGCTCGTGAGCATCGCTCTTTTGC
>JBASJO010000470.1:0-1578 GCA_049655365.1 Rhodoferax sp.
GAACAGGCGCCGCACATCCACCCCCATGGCCAGCGCCATCTCGCGGTTCGAGGCACCGGCGCGCACCTGCATGCCCAGCCGGGTGCGCGTCACCAGCAGATACAACAAGCCTGCGGCCGCCAAGCCCACGGCAATGATGAACAAACGGTAGGCCGGGTAACTGAAGCCCGCCAGCAACTCCACCGGGCCGGCCAGGGCGGCGGGGGGATTGAGCTCGATGGGCTGCGACCCCCAGAGCATGCGCACGGCCTCGTTGCTCATCAGCAAAATGGCAAAGGTACCCAGCACCTGCGACAGGTGGTCGCGCTGGTACAGACGGCGCAGCACGGTCAGCTCCAGCAGGGCGCCAATGGCCGCCGTGGCGGCAATGCCCAGCGCCAGTCCCAGCCAGAACGAGCCACTGGCCAGTGCGATGCTGGCAATCAGGTAGGCCCCGATCATGTAAAGCGAGCCGTGCGCCAGGTTGATCATGTCCATGATGCCGAACACCAGCGTCAGCCCGGCGGCCAGCAAAAACAGCATCAAGCCGAACTGCAAGCCGTTGAGCGACTGCTCCAGAACCAGAATGCCAGTCATCGCGCGCGGCCCACCTCAAAACCCATCAGAGCGCAGGCATCTTGCATTCGCCCACATAGGCATCGGCATGGTCCTTGAACACCGTGCCCAGCGTGCGGTTGGTGACGCGGCCCTGGGCGTCCTTGGTGATCACACGCAGGTAGTAATCCTGAATCGGATAACCGTTGGTGTTGAACTTGAAGGCGCCGCGCACCGAATCAAATTTGGCGGCTGCGATGGCCTTGCGCAGGGCGGTTTTGTCGCTCAGGTTGCCCTTGACGTCGCGCACGGCGGCATCCATCAAACGCGCGGCGTCATAACCCTGCGACGCGTACAACGTGGGCAGACGGCCATAGTCTTTCTGGAAGTCGGCCACAAAGCGCTTGTTGACCGGATTTTGCATGTCATGCGCCCACTGCGAGCTGTTGAACATGCCCAGCATGGGCTCGCCCACGGCGCGGATCACGTCCTCATCGGCCGAAAAACCCGGCCCAAACAGCGTCATGTCCTTGGACAAACCAGCCCCGACAAACTGCTTGATGAAGTTGATGCCCAGGCCGCCTGGCAAAAAGATGTAAACCGCATCGGCGCCCGAGGCGCGCATTTTGGACAACTCGGCACCATAGTCCAGCTGGCTCAAGGGCGTGTAGGCCTCCATGGCAATTTGCCCCTTGAAAAAGCGCTTGAAGCCGGCCAGCGCGTCCTTGCCTGCGGGATAGTCGGGCGCCAGCAGGGCCACCTTTTTAAAGCCCTTGTCCTGTACCGTCTTGCCCACCGCTTCATGCAGGTTGTCGTTTTGCCAGGCCACGTTGAAGAAATACGGGTTGCATTGCGCACCCGCATACTGCGACGGGCCGGCATTGGCGCTGATGTAAAAAGTTTTCGAATCAAAAATCGGCTTGCCCACGGCCAGCATCACGTTGGAAAACACCACGCCGGTCATGAAATCCACTTTGTCCTGTTTCACCAACCGGTCAGCCGTCTGGCGCGCCGCATCGGGCTTGCCCTGGTCGTCGGCCACGA
>JBASJO010000471.1:0-5866 GCA_049655365.1 Rhodoferax sp.
CCTTTCTGACTTTCCTGGATATCGCGCCGGACTGGCAGGTTGGCATGCAGGGATTGATTCTCATCGTGGTGCTCGGCTTGCGTGCCGCGATCGACCGACTGGAGCGCATCGCTTGAGTACACTGACAAAATCTTTTTCTGGCCTCACCAGCTTGCAGCGCTGGGGCGCCGGTCGTCCCTGGCTCGGCTCCTGTGTGGCCGCCGTGCTGGCTTGGGCTGCCACCGTGTTTACAGGTCAGGGCCATGGCTCGGGCGACCTGCTGACAGCGGCATTGACTTTTTCCGCGTTTACCGTCCTGGTTTCTTTGGGGCAGATGCTGGTGATCAGCGTGGGCCCCGGCAATGCCGACCTCTCCGTCCCGTCGTCCATCGCCTTGTCAGGCGCGGTGGCGATGCTCGTGATGAATGGCAACAACACGATGATCGTGCCGGGTATTCTGGCTGCGGTTCTGGCCGGCGCGATGGTGGGGGTGTTCAACTTTGGACTGATCCGCGTGCTGAATATCCCGCCCATCATTGCGACGCTGGCCGGGTCGCTGATCGTGATGTCACTCGCCATCTCTATTGGCCGGGGGCTGAAAATCAAGCCCCCTCCCCTGTTCTCCGATTTCATGGCCATGCGGCTGCTCGGCGTTCCGCTGCTCGCCATGGTGGCCCTGGCGGTGACCGTCGGGATCGCCGTGATGCTGGAGAGAACCGTGCTGGGCCGGTCTATTGCAGCCGTCGGACAAAATGATCGCGCCGCGCGTCTGGCTGGCCTGAAGGTTGAGGTCACCAGATTTTGGGCCTATGTCATTTGTGCCGGCCTGGCCGGTCTGACCGGTGCACTCATTTCCGGATTTGCCGGTGGAAATTCACTCGACCAGGGGCAGGAGTATCTGCTGCTGACCATTGCCGTGGTCGTCATCGGCGGCACGGCGGTGAGTGGTGGTGCCCCCAGCGTTCCCGGCATCTGGGGGGCCGCCATGTTCATGTTCCTGCTGGTGGCCATGTTGAATGCCGCTGGCGCCGGGCCGGGTCTGCGTACCTTGCTGACCGGGCTCATCATCATTGCGGTGATCGTGGCTGCCAGTTCACCCGGCAAACGTTGATCAATTCAACCCTGAAGGAGACCCACGACATGAGCCCATTTGGCACACTGGAGGGCACCGGCTTTGAGGTGCTGGAGCCCGAATTTTCCGGCTGCTTGCTGCACTGCGAGCGCGTCGAGCGTTTGTGGACCGGCGCGCGCTGGTGCGAGGGTCCGGCCTGGTTTGCCGCCCACCGCACACTGGTCTGGTCGGACATCCCGAACGACCGTATGCTGCGCCTGGACGAACTCAACGGTAGCGTCAGCCTGTTTCGCCAACCAGCGCAGCATTCCAATGGCAACACGGTTGACCGCGACGGCCGGCTCATCACCTGCGAACATCTGACCCGGCGCGTTGTGCGCACGGAACACAACGGCGAACAAACGGTCCTGGCTGACCGCTGGCAGGGTCGGCGCTTGAACTCGCCCAACGATGTGGTGGTTCATTCTGACGGCGCGGTCTGGTTCACCGATCCGAGCTATGGCATTCTTTCCCACTACGAAGGCAAGAAATCAGACAGCGAAATTGGCGCCTGCAATGTCTACCGGATTGACCCTGCCACAGGTGTCGTCGAGCTGGTTGCGGATGACTTTGTCAAACCCAACGGCCTGGCTTTTTCTCCGGATGAGTCCATCCTCTATGTGGCCGATACCGGCGCCAGTCATGACCCCGACGGACCACGTCACATTCGCCAGCTCCGGGTCAGTGGTGATGGGCGCCGCCTTGAGGCCTCCAGCGTTTTTGCAGAATGCTCCAACGGACTGTTTGACGGCTTCAGAGTTGACCATGTGGGACGACTATGGGCCAGCGCGGCCGATGGCGTGCACGCTTACGCACCCGATGGCAGGCTGCTGGGCAAGATTCGCTTGCCGGAAGTGGTCGCCAATGTCTGCTTTGGCGGGATCAAACGCAACCGCTTGTTCATGTGTGCAACGAGTTCTTTGTATGCGGTCTATCTCAACACCACGGGTTAACGTGGAAATCAACCAGGAGTAATCAAAACATGACACCAAAAATCGGATTCATCGGCATCGGCATGATGGGCCACGGCATGGCCAAAAATTTGCTGGCCAAGGGTTTTGCACTGACCTTCAAGGTCAACCGCAATCGCGACAACCTGGCTGATCTGATCGCAGCCGGCGCACAAGAGGCCACAACCAACGCCGCCTGTGCGCAAGCTTCTGACATTGTTTTCATCTGTGTCACGGGTTCGCCACAGGTGGAACAGATCGTGTATGGCGAGCATGGCCTGCTCGACTGCGGTCGTTCCGGCTTGATCGTGGTCGACACCTCGACCGCCGAGCCCGCGTCCAGCGCCAGGATCCGCTCCGACCTGGCAGCCAAAGGCATCAAGCTGATCGACGCGCCGCTGGCACGCACGCCCAAGGAGGCCGAGGAAGGCCGGCTCAACATCATGGTCGGGGCTGAGTCCGAAGACTTCAAAATCCTGGAGCCAGTGCTACGTGCCTTTTGCGAAAACATTTTTCACGTCGGGCCACCGGGCCACGGCCATGTGCTCAAGCTGGTCAACAACATGATGGCCATGAGCTTTGCGGCGTCGATCGCCGAGGCCTTTGCCGTCGCGGCCAAAAGCGGCCTGGACCTGAACCGGCTCTATGACGTGGTTTCAGTAGGCGGCGTCAACTGCGGCATTTTCCAGATGATGGCCACCAACACGCTAAAAGCTGGCGACCTGACCGGCTTCAAATTTGGCATTGCCAACGCACAAAAGGACTTGCGTTATTACACCCACCTGGCCGAAATGCTGCCGGTCTCCAGTTTCATGGGAGAAGCCGCGCATCAAAGCCTGGTTCAGGCCGTCAATGCCGGTTATGGCGACAAGCTGATTGCGTCACTGTTTGAAGCGCAAGAAAAACTCAACAACGTCAAGATAGTTCCTCGTTGACAACAGAATTTCAGCTCCGATAGGGTTTCCTCGGGTGTTGAATATTTCAGTTCGTGCCATCATTGATTGGCCTTACCAGTAGGCCAATTGAAGTTAACTCTTTTCCACTCAAATTAGAAGGCGGAGCAAAATGAAACGACTTAGTTTTTTATCCAGTATTGCCATTGCTATTGCTGCCACTGCATTCACGCTGCCAGCAAGCGCCCAGGTGATCACGCTGCACGGCGCGTCGCAGTTCAACGACGACCACCCCTTTACCAAGGGCTTGATGAAGTTCGAGGAATTGGTCAAGAAGTACTACGGTAAACCGGTCAACTTTGTGTTGCACAAGAACAGCGAACTCGGTCTGGAAAAGGACTATTTCGCCTACATGAACCAGGGCATTTCGGTCGACTACGCGATTGTTTCGCCGGCCCACATGGCAACCTTTTCCAAGTCGGCACCGTTCATAGATGCGCCTTTCGTCTTTCGTGACCACGATCAGATGAACAAGGTGATCGCACAGGACATCCTCAAGCCCATTTCCGATGAAATCGCGCAAAAGGCCGATGTGCTGCTGCTGGGTTATGGCGGTGGTGGCACACGAAATATTTTTGCCAACAAGCCAACACCCACCATGGCCGATCTGAAAGGCCTCAAGATCCGGGTGCAGGGTGCACCGATATGGACACGCACTTTCTCCGCTGCCGGCATGGCATCCACCGTCATCGCCTACAGCGAGATCTACAACGGCATTCAGACCGGCGTGATCCAGGCCGGAGACAACGAAGCCGCCGGGGTTGAACAGATGAAGTTCTACGAAGTCGCCCCCAATCTGATGCTGACCAAACACGCCATCAGCATCCGGCCGATTTGCTTCTCTGGCAAGACCTTGCGCAAGCTGCCGGCTGATCTGCAGGCAGCGATACGCAAGGCAGCTGCCGAGGCAGGCGACTGGGAACGTGCGCTCGAGTCGAACTCGGACACAGCGATTCTTCAGAAGCTCGAAAAAGAAGGCAAGCTCAAACTGGTGGCTTTCAGCGAACGCGACAAGCTGCGGGCTTCCATGGAACCCGTGCTGGCGACTTACGCCAAGGAAATCGGTGCTGACGCCATTTACGCGCGCATCAACGCGATCAAATAGTGGCCTCATGCGGTGCGACACAAGCGCTTGCTGTGTCGCACCGTTGTTGCGCCGACCGCCTTTCCATCCCTTCACGAGTACATGATGCGAACATTCATCGACTGGATTTATCGCAGCCTGCAAGGACTGCTGACGTTTTTGATAGCCATACTGATCCTGCCGGTCACCATGCAGATCGTGGCCCGTTTCACCGACATTATTCCCAATTACATCTGGACCGAAGAATTGGCGCGCTTCTGTTTGGTCTGGATCATCATGATTGGTGCCAGTGTCGCCGTGCGCGACGGCACACACTTTGACGTGGATGTGCTGCCGCATCCCAAAACGCCTTTCGGCGTGGCCATGAGCCGCATCGTCGTGCACGCCGGAATATTTCTGGTGGCGCTGATCTTCCTCGCCTTCGGCTGGCGGTTTGCGGAGTTTGGCTACGACCAAAGTTCTGAATTAACCGGTATCAACATGATCACCATCCACATTGCCTGGCCGGTCGCGGGACTGACCTGGGTCATTTTTAGCCTGGAGAAGTTTTATGACGACATCCAGCTACTGAAACAATCAAATGGGAGCGCACATGGGGCCGTCTGAAGTTGCAATTATTTTGTTTGGCGTCTTCGCGCTGATGGTCATCCTGCGTGTGCCGGTCGCCTTCGCGCTGGGGCTGGCCTGCATACCGGTGTTCTTCATTGATGACCGTCTGACGCCATTTCTGTTGCTCAACGAAATGCTCAAGTCCTACAACTCGTTTCTGCTGCTGTCGATCCCGTTTTTCATGCTGGCAGCCAACCTGATGAATGCCGCCGGCATCACCGACAAGCTGATCAATCTGTCGCGCGCCCTGGTCGGCTGGCTGCCTGGCGGGCTGGGCCATGTCAGCGTCTTGGTCAGCATGCTGTTCGCCGGTATTTCCGGCTCCAGTACCGCCGAAGCCGCTGGTGTGGGCGGGGTACTGATTCCGGCCATGAAGAAGCAGGGCTACGACACCCCATTTGCCGTGTCCTTGATTGCCTGCGCGGCTGTGATGGGCGTCATCATTCCGCCCAGCATTCTGATGGTGGTCTGGGGCGGCGTTATTTCGGTCTCGATCGGCGGCTTGTTTCTGGCGGGTGTGTTGCCCGGACTGCTGATGGGTCTGTCCTTCATGCTGGTGGTCTACATCTATGCCAAGCGCCGCAACTACCCGGTGTACCCCAAACCCACAGGCAAGGAACTGCGCTCAGCCGTTGTGAGCGCGATCCTGCCCATCCTGACGCCGGGCATCATTGTGGGTGGCATTGTCGGCGGCTTTTTCACCCCGACCGAGGCATCCGTGGTGGCCGTGCTGTATGCGATGTTCCTCGGGGTATTCATTTACCGGCGCTTGGGGTTGACCCATCTGCGCGAAACCATGTACGACTCCGGGCGCTTTGCCGCCATTTCGCTGTTTTGCATCGGCACGGCATCGGCCTTCGGCTGGCTGCTCGCGTATTTCCGCATCCCGCAACTGTTCGTGGACATGGTGTCCGGTTGGGGGGGTGGCGTGACCAGCGTCGGATTCCTCACGGCGCTGTGTTTCCTTGTGATTGGTTGCTTCATTGATGCCATTCCGGCCATCATCATTGTCGGCACGATCCTCGCACCACTCGCAGCAGATGTCGGTATGCACCCGATCCATTTCGCCATCATCGGCGTCATCTCGATCGCTTACGGACTGGTCACACCACCCTATGGGCTGTGTCTGATGATTGCCTGTTCGGTGGGCGGCATCAAGATCAAGGAAGCCGTCAGGGAC
>JBASJO010000472.1:0-1573 GCA_049655365.1 Rhodoferax sp.
CGACTCGACCCGGGTACTGGTGAACACTTCCACACCCTTGGCCTCGCACCAGTCGCGGATCATGCCGCCGGCGGTCGGGCCCATCATGCGCGGCACCATGCGGTCACCCATTTCAACCACGCTCAATGCCACACCGCGCGCCGCCAGAGCTTCCATGATGATGCAGCCAATAAAGCCGGCGCCGAGCTGCAGCACGCGGGCACCGGGTTGGGCCAGCGCCGCAATGTCGCGCGCATCGGCCAGCGTCCAGCAGCGGTGCACCCCTTCCGACTTGATGCCGGGCACAGGCGGTGTCACCGGGCGCGAGCCCGTCGCCACCAGCAAGGTGTCAAAACGGATACTTTCACCGCCATCCAGCTCCACCGTTTTGGTGTCTGCCTGCACATGTTTCACATGCGCCACACGGACCTGGATGTTCAGGTCGTCAAAGTGCGTCGGGCTTTTGCGCAGGTAAGTGCCGGCCTCGTCGATATTGCCCATCAACAAATAAGGAATGGCCATGCGCGAATAAGCCGGCTCGGGCTCGTCCCCGATGATGGTGATGCTGTCGTGGGCGCTGAGCTTGCGGATGGTCTCGGCGGCGATGACGCCGGCCGGGCCAGCACCAAGGATGACGTGGTGGGTCATGGTAATTTCTCCAGAAAAAAAGCGGCTGGTGAAGCCGCTTGTTTGTGACTCCGCGTCGTCATTGCGAGCCCTTCGACGGGCTCAGGGCAGGCTAAAGCGCGGAAATCCATGACTTCCTGGATTGCCGCGTCGCTGCGCTCCTCGCAATAACGTCATGCGAACTTTACAGGCTCAACCGCTCTTTGGTCGCTGCCGTCGGGCGACCTTCGGGGTCCCAACCACGGGCTTCGTAGTACAGCGGCAGCATGGTGGCGAGCTCGTTGAACTTGCCTTTGGCCGGGCCGGTTTTGCAAGCCTCCGCGGCCGTGGTCAGTCGCGCAGGCAAGCTGTCGTCGGCCTTGGTGAAACCGGCACGGTTGTTGAACTCGCGCTCCATGTTCCAGATGCGCTCACCGATCTTGGCGAGTTCTTCAATCGTGTACTGCTCACCACACGCGCCCTGCATTTGGGGGGACAGGTCTTGCAGACCCCAGGCAAAGGTGGTGAAGATACACAGGCCCGACGAGTCAAATGCCGCGGTCGCGTCCTGGAAGGCTTTGACCAGCTCGGGCTTGCCCTGCGACTCGAGCGGATCGGTCTTGACCGGAATGCCCAGAATCTCGGAGGCAATGGTGTAACCGCGCAAATGGCAGCCGCCCCGGTTGCTGGTGGCATAAGCCAGACCAATGCCCTGGATGGCGCGGCCGTCATAGGCCGGGAATTCTTGGCCTTTGGAGGACATGCTGAGTTCGGGGTGGCCGTACTTGGCGGTCAGGCGCTTGGAGCCCTGGCCAATTTCCTTGCCGAAGCCGCGGCCATTGACGGTTTCCTCGGCCAGAAAGGCCAGCGCGCGAGCCGAGCCAAACGGGGCTTCAATGCCGATTTGCTCCTTGGTCAGCACACCCATGCCGTAGAGTTCCATCACTGCACCCACAGTGGCGCCAAAGCTGATCGGGTCGATGCCTTC